>CAMVKM010000007.1 GCA_947168085.1 uncultured Clostridia bacterium
TTGGAAAACTATTTTAGTTTGTGTAATTTTTGCTCTAACCCTTGCGGGGGGGGGGGCTTTTAGTTGTTAATTTAACTTTGGCTCAGCCGCAAAATGATTTAGAAATTGTTTCACCAATTGATGATCCGGGTTCAAACGCTGTTTCCGTCTGGTCTGGTGGAACAGCAGCGTTTACTCATGGAACTGGCACAATTGATGACCCTTATCTTGTTGAATCAGCTGAAAACTTGGCGTATATAAGTGATACTTACACCAATTGTTATTTTAAGCAAATGATAGACATCAATCTTGGTGGTTCAACTCACCCTTGGACACCAATTGCCACAGGAATTTATTACTATGATGGCAACAACAAAACAATTTCTGGACTTTACATGAATGATAATGTTGGTGACGGGCATTATGCTCTTTTTAATTGTTGCAATGGTTATATAAAGAATTTAAGTATTACAAATGGAAGTTTAAACTACACTGGAACAGCAAACAATTCTATGTCAGCTTTTTCTGCTACATCACAACAAGGTTATTTTGAAAACTGTTATACAAATATAAATATCACTGGTGATAGAAATATTGGAGGTATTGTTGGGGCTGCAAATGGTGGTGATGCTACAAAAACAGTTAAAATTGTGAATAGTCAAAATAGTGGTGTAATTTCTGGAAATGGTTATGCTCATGGTGGTATTGTGGGATATGCAAGTGCTAATCTCGTTATGTGCAATTGTAGCAACACAGGATCAATAAGTTCTTCTTCTCAGTCTTGTGGTGGGCTTGCTGGTTATGTCGTCTCAAACAGCGTTACAATAACAGGTTGTTCCAACACAGGAGATATTTCAGGTCCGCTTTATATTGCTGGACTTGTTGGTTACACTTCAACAATGTTAATGACAATATCAAATTGTGAAAACACAGGAAATATTTCTACTGGTGGGGATAGTGCAGGTATTATTGGTTGGTTCAATAACACATCCGGTCATGGAACAATTTCAAATTGCCAAAATTATGGAAATATTACAGCAACACAATCAACTCTTGGTGGTATTATAGGTCGTTTAACTGCTAATATTGATGTGTTTTTAAGTTCAAATGAAGGAAGTATTCAGGGGCTATATACAATGGCTGGAATTATTGGTTGGGTGGAATCAGCTAATACGGTTGTTAACATTTTTAATTGCCATAATTGTGGGGACATGACAGGAACAGGTGGTCAAGCAGCTGGCATTATTTCTGTAACACATGGTACAACAACAATAAAGGATTCCTACAATGAAGGTGAAATTACAACAGTACAACATGCTGGGGGAATTGTTGGTCGTGCATCAGACACAAGTTTAGAGGTATTAAATTGTTATAATATTGGTAAAGTCACTTCAAGAACGGTTAACAATGCTGGGGGCATTGTGGGTTGTTCTGCAAACTTATATATGTTAAATATTAAAAATTGTTATAACAATGTTGCGATTAAATCACTGAAACAGGCAAGTGGAATAGTTGGGTATCTTTCATCTTGTAATGCTATGATAGAAAATTGCTATAATTTAGGTTCAATTGAATCAACAACAACTGATGGGAACTCAAATTCTGCAGGAATCTTGGGTCTTATTGAATCTTATGGGGCAAATGTTACAATCAGTAATTGTTTTAACACGGGAAATGTTAAGGGTAATCAACCAGCTTGCGGTGGAATTGTTGGAAGAGAAGATCCCAACAGCAACAGACTATATATTCAAAATTGTTATAACACAGGAGCTGTAACCACAACAACTAACAATGCCGGTGGGATTGTGGGTTGGTTAAATGTTGAAAACGATTCAATTTGTGAAATTTATGATTGTTACAACACTGGTAAAATCTCAGCCGCAACTAGTTCTGGGGGGATATTTGGTTCATCTTCAGGCAATTCAACAATGATTAGAAGTTATAATACTGGACAAATAGTTGCTGTAGACGGTTATTCAGGTGGAATTTGTGGCTATTGCCGTGGCAATACAATTATAGACAATTGCTATAACACTGGAGCAGTAAGTGCGGTTAATGGGAAAGTTGGTGGAATTGTTGGGTATTGTAATGAAGGTGGGTGGTCAAACTTGAGTAGTTTACTCATCAAAAACTGTTATAATGCTTCAAGTGTTACAAATACAAATGCCACAAACTACATTGGTGGAATTTTGGGGAGCCAAAATAGAAAAACATCAGTTTCAATATTATACTCCTATTACAGCACAACATTGTATTCCGGTAACCTTGCTGGAACACCAGTAAGTACATCAGAACAAATTTTGTATACAACAGGTTCAAGTGGGCTTAGCACAGACCAAATGAAATCAGCAAGTGATGGCTCGCCATCAACAAATTTTAACTCATCACATTGGACATCATATAGTTGGAATTTTGTTGCAAATGCATTACCAACTATTAAGAAAACACTTGCGTTGCCAGAAGTTTTGCAAACATTTGTTTACGATGGCACAGCAAAAACACTAATGGTTTGCGGTTTTGACACAAACTACATGACAATTTCAGGAAACACTGCCACAAATGCTGGCACTTACACTTGCACGCTTACGCTAAAAAGCACAAGCACTTCTGTTTGGGAAGACGGCACAACAACACCAAAAACACTCACTTGGACAATAGACCGAGCAACAATTGACACAAACCTTTTGCCAACACAAAGTGGTAACTTAAACTATACGGGAAACTCACAAAATGTTTCATGGAGCGTCTTTGATTCAACCAAAATAACAGCTGGTGGGGTAACAAGTGGCACTAATGCTGGAACCTACAAGGCCGTCTTTACACCAACAGCAAACTACAAGTGGGCAGACGGAACCACCGAAGGCAAAACAGTTGAGTGGAGCATTGGAAAGCAAGTTTTAACAAATCCAAGCCTTGACCTTGAAAACAACGAAACAACCTTTACCGGCACAACACAAGACATAACAAATGTTTTGCAAGACTTTAACCCAAGCATTATGACATTAAGTGGTGTTACACAAGCGCTAAGGGCAGGAACTTATGTTTTTGTTGTTGAAATTAAGGATGAATATCAAAATAACTATGTTTTTGGAAACGGAAAATCATTTTTAATCATTTCATGGACAATACTTCCTTTTAACATCGAAAACGGCACAGTTAGCGTTGTTGGGAATTAAAAAAAGAGTGTGGGAACACTCTTTTTTTTTATTGTGTTTGATTTTGTTTTGAAAGAAGCATTAGTTTTTCAAGAAGTTTGTCGTTGTCTTGTTTTGCTTTTTCAATCAAAGCTTTTGCATGCTGTGGGTGTTTTTGCAAAACGCTTGCGTATCTGCGTTCTTTAGACACAAATTCCATGTAGTCGGCTGTTGGAATTGGGCTGTCTAAAGTTAATTTTTCTGTTTCTGGATTATAACGGAACAAATGCCAGTAGCCACTTTGAACAGCTTTTTTCATTTCTTCCATGCCTTTGCTCATGTCTATTCCTTGATTAATGCAAGTTGCATAGCAAATTACAATTGAAGGGCCTTTGTGTGCCTGTGCTTCTTTTAAAGCATTTAATGTTTGTTGCATGTTGGCGCCCATTGCAACTTGTGCAACATAGGCATTTGGATAGTTTAGAGCCATAAGTGCCAAACTTTTTCTTGATGTTGTTTTGCCGGTTTCTGCAAATTTTGCCGAAGCGCCACAAGGGGTTGCTTTTGAAGATTGTCCACCAGTGTTGCTGTAGACTTGAGTGTCTAAAACCAAAATGTTAACATCTTCGTTGCTTGCCAAAACGTGGTCAAGTCCGCCATAGCCAATATCATAAGCCCAGCCGTCACCGCCAACAATCCAAACGCTTTTTTGCGTTAAAAACTCTTGTAACGTTAAAATTTGTTTTAAGGTTTTAACAAGTTCTTTGTTTTCACTTTCTTTAATTTCTGTTTCAATGGCTGGAACAAGTTTGTCTACAACTTTGTTGTTTTCTTTAAAATCGTTTTTGGTTGCAATCCATTTTTTGAAGTTTGCTGAGTTTTTTGATTTTTGTTTAATTGCTTGTTGCATCAAGTTTTCAAGCCTTTGGGTTTGAACATTTTGTGAAAGTTTCATTCCAAAACCAAATTCGGCGTTGTCTTCAAACAAACTGTTTGCCCAAGCGGGACCCATGCCATCTTTGTTTTTTGAGTAAGGGCAACTTGGATAACTTCCACCATAAATGCTTGAACATCCTGTTGCGTTTGCAATAACCATGTTTGAGCCAAAAAGCTGGGTTGCAAGTTTTAGGTAAGGTGTTTCTCCGCACCCGGCACAAGCGCCACTAAACTGAAATTGACATTGAGCAAATTGGCTTCCTTTGACTGTGTTTGTTCCGTAAACGTCAAGGTTGTTTTCAAGTTTTTCAGCGAATTCAAAGTTTTGTTTTTGTTCTTGAATTTCTTTTTCTGGATTAGACAAAACAAGCGCTTTTTCTTTTGCTGGACAAACATGAACACAACTTCCACAACCAGTGCAGTCTAGTGGGCTTATTTGAATTCTAAATTCATATTTGTCTGTTAGCATTGCCTTTATGGTTGTAAATGTTGAAGGTTTTTTTGTTTTTTTGTCTATCAAAACAGGTTTAATTGCTCCGTGTGGGCATACAAAACTACAAAAGTTACATTGAATGCAGTTTTGACTAACCCAGCAAGGAATTTTTTCGGCAATTCCACGTTTTTCAAGCTTTGTTGTGTCTGTTGGCACTCTGCCGTCAGGGCTAAACTTGCTTACTTTTATGCTGTTACCATTTTGCCTTTCAATAACTTTCATAATTTCATCATAAAACTGGCTGGCTTTTACAAGTTTTGTGCCGCTTAATTTGTTTTTTGCATTTTTCCAACTTGAAGGAATTTGAATTTGTTGCAGATAATTTGGGCTTTGTTCAATTGCTTTAAAATTACTTTCAACAACTGCTGGACCAGCTTTTCCATAAGATTTTTCGGCCATTTTTTTCATTTTGTCCTTTGCTAGTTTAAAGTCTATGATGTTTGCAAGTTTAAAGAAGGCACTTTGCATAATGGTGCTTATTTTGCCACGAAGACCAAGTTCATTTGCCAGTTTTTGTGCGTCAATAATATAGAATTTTGCATTCTTTTTAAAAAGCTCTTGTTTAAATTCGGCGGGAAGTTTTTCATCAAGTTCATCTTTTGTCCAATTTGTGTTTAAAAGAAAAGTTCCATTTTTTGCCAAATGGCTTAACATATCATATTTTTCAACAAAACGTTGGTTGTGGCAAGCAACAAAATTTGCTTTTTCAATTTCATAGTGAGCCTTTATTTGTTTTTTGCCAAATCTTAGGTGAGAAATTGTAACACTTCCACTTTTTTTGCTGTCATAAACAAAATAACCTTGAGCAAAAAGGTTGGTGTTGTCTCCAATAATCTTGATGCTGTTTTTGTTTGCCGAAACTGTTCCATCACTTCCAAGACCATAAAACAAACATTCGTTGCCGTCATAAGTGTTTAGTGTTTCTTTAAAGGCAAGAGAAGTGTGAGTAACATCATCGTCAATTCCAATGGTAAAATGATTTTTTCCTTTTTCGGTGCAGTTCAAAATTACAGCATTTGCCATTGATGGAGTAAAGTCTTTGCTTCCAAGACCATATCTTCCACCCAAAACTTTTATGTTTGTTTTTCCTTGTTCTAAAAGGCTTGCCATAACATCAGTGCAAAGTGGTTCAAAAACACTGCCGCTTTCTTTTGTTCGGTCAAGAACTGTTAAAACTTTTGTTGTTTTTGGCAAAATTTTTGCAAATTCTTTTGAGTTAAATGGGCGATAAACTCTAACTTTTACAAGTGCCACACCTTTTTGTTTTAACACTTCTTCTTCCATTGTGTCTGCTGCGCTTCCCATCATCACAACAACTTTTGTGGCTTTTTTGTCGCCAACAAGTTCAAAAGGAGCATAATGCCTTCCGGTTTGCTTTTCAAATTTTTGCATCGCTTCAACAATTATGTCATAGGCTTTGTCATAAAATTTGTTGCAAGCTTCTCTGTTTTGGAAGAATACATCAGGGTTTTGCGCTGTTCCTTGTTGGTGTGGATGTTTTGGGTTTAAACCACGTTTTCTAAATTCTTGTATTTTTTGCATTGGCAAAAGTTTTTTGATTTCGTTGGTGTCTAAAGCGTCAATTTTGCTTATTTCATGTGATGTTCTAAAACCATCAAAAAAGTGCAAAACAGGAATTTGTGAGTTTAGGCTTGCCATCATAGAAATTGTTGCCATGTCGTGAGCTTCTTGAACATTGTTTGATGCAATCATCAAAAATCCAGTTTGTCTGCATGCCATAACATCACTGTGGTCGCCAAAAATAGACAAAGCATGAGTTGCCAGTGCTCTTGCAGAAACATGAAAAACGCAAGGAAGAAGTTCTCCTGCAATTTTGTACATGTTTGGAATCATCAAAAGAAGCCCTTGACTTGCAGTAAATGTTGTTGTTAAAACACCACAAGCAAGGCTTCCGTGAAGCGCCCCCGCAGCGCCCCCTTCACTTTGCATTTCAACAATTTTTAGTGGCTCATTAAAACAGTTGAGTTTGCCTTCGCCACTCCAAGAATCACAAACTTCAGCCATAGGGGAAGATGGTGTGATTGGATAAATGACAGCAAGCTCATTGCAAGCATAAGCACTCATTGCAACAGCTGTGTTGCCATCTACTGTAATTTTTTTCATAAAAACCTCCATTTTCTGTTAAATTATAACTCAAATAAAAAAAATAAGCAAATATTTAAGCAAAACATTTGACAATTTTTTTTGTTTTTGCTATATTTAAAACATGAAAAAGAGTTTGAAAAATTTAAGAAGTTTAAGAAGAATTAAAATTGTTGTTCAATATGTTGGGACAAATTATGCTGGTTGGCAAATTCAGCCAAATCAAAAAACGATTCAGGGTGAAATTGAAAACGCCATTTTTTTAGCATTGCATGAAAAATGTGAGGTTGTTGGCAGTGGCAGAACAGATGCAGGAGTTCATGCACTTGCTCAGGTTGCTCACTTTGACACAACTTCAAAAATTAAAGCAGAAAAAATTTGCTATGTGTTAAATGAGTATTTGCCAAGAGACATAAGCATTCTTGAAAGTGAAGAAGTTAGCGACAAGTTTAATGCAAGATTCAGTGCGAAGAAAAAAACTTATCAATACAATTTTTATGTAAGCAAAATTCCACTTCCTTGTTTTGCGGAAAACTATGCTCATGTTCCTTTTGATTTTGACATTTTAAAGGCTCAAAGTGTTTTGGATGAATTTATTGGCGAACACAATTTTGCAGCTTTTTGCAGTTCGGGTTCAAAAGTTGATTTAAAAGATGCGGTAAGAACAATTTACTCCTTAAAAATTTGGCAAACAGACAAACAAACTTATCGTATGGAAGTTTCTGGAAATGGATTTTTGTATAATATGGTAAGAATTATTGCCGGTACATTAATTGAAGTTGGGTGCGGAAAAATTAATCCTAAAAAAATAAAATCAATCATAAAAAGCAAAAACCGAAAGCACGCAGGAAAAACAGCTCCTGCTTGTGGTTTAACTTTAAAAGAAGTTGATTACACAGCACGAATCAGAAAGAAAAAGGCTGCGTAGCCTTTTTTTGGTTTTTGTAATATTTTTGTTTGACAAAATGCTTTTTGGGTGTTATAATGAAAATGTTGTCTTGGATGTAATTTGTCAATGTGGCGGAATTGGTAGACGCGCTAGATTCAGAGTCTAGTGGGTTAGTCCCGTGTGAGTTCAAGTCTCGTCATTGACACCACTTTTAAAAAACTGCAATTTTGCAGAAAAAAAGGGAGTTTACTATGGAAGAGTCTAAAAATCAAAATAAAAATGATATTTGTTCAGCAGATCAAGAGCACTTTGGCTTGTGGGATGACTGGTACAGTTGTTGTTTTGATAAAAAGGGTAATTATATTGAGGAAAATGAAGTTATTTTTGCTGAAATTGTAAAAAGACATGAACAAAAAATGAAACAAGAACATCAAAAATATCAATCACAGTCTTCACTTAACATTCCAAAAAAAGAGTCAGACCTTTCTTTTTAAATTTTTTTATATAATTAAAATGCCAATTTTTTGGCATTTTTTTAACAAAAATTTTTTGTATTGCATAAATTACTTCAAAAAAAGGAGTTTTTTATGACATACAACAATCCATCAAATTTTTTAGTTGCAGGAAATGATGAGCATGGAATTAATCCGCCAACACTAGGAAAACGCACACCAATCATGCCTTACATAAACAGACAAATTTATGAAAATGAATTTAATTACGCAGCCAAGAATGCTTTTTTGGCTGATTGTCTTAGAATTGGTTTTAATGTTTTTGATGTAAAACCCAACAGGCAAGATTTGCCAATTTCATCAAGAGTTCAAGCTGTTAACAATGCTGGTCCCACAGTTTTGCTAACTTTTGCCTACAATGCTTTTGGTGATGGCACAACTTTTAACAGTGCAAATGGTGTTGAAACTTTTTTTTCACAGCAAAATGTTTTTGCTGAAGAATCAAAAAATTTCGCTCAAAGTGTTTATGATTCTGTTTTAAGTGCAACAGGACAAAATGGGCGTGGAGTAAAACCACTTGATGTTTCAATACTTTCATCAGTTCGAACAATTTCGGCACTTATCGAGGCTGGGTTTATGACAAACTTTAATGAAGCAAAACTTATGATTGATCCAGATTTTGTGAAAACTGTTGGTAGATCTGCAGCAAAAGGAACTTGCAATTTTTTAAATGTTGAATATATTCCAATTGAACAAGATAATTTCATAACAATTAGGCGTGGTTCAGCTGGAAGGCTTGTAAGATATTTACAATTTTTGCTTAAAATTTGGGGATATAATCCAGGAGGTGTTGATGGCGTTTTTGGAGTAAACACTCAAAATGCAGTTATGGCATTTCAACAAGCAAACAATCTCACTGTTGATGGCATTGTTGGAAAAAACACATGGAATGCTGTTAACAACTTATCTCCACAGAATTCAATTTTAAGACAAGGCAGTCGTGGACAAATTGTGAGATACTTGCAAGAAAAACTTTATTCAAAACTTTATCCAATTTCTGTTGATGGAATTTTTGGGCCAAACACCGAAAAGGTTGTAAAGGAATTTCAAACAGCAAATGGACTTACTCCAGATGGCATTGTTGGTCCAAAAACTTGGCAAAAAATTTTGGATAACTCAACTTCAAGACCAATGCCAACAAACACAAGTGCAATGGGCTTTGGGTTTAATTTTTAAAAAATTAAATTTTTTAATGTAAAAAAACAAAAAAAGTGAGTTTTTTAACTCACTTTTTTGCAAATATCAAAAATTCAAAACATCATTTTTAGCTTTTGTTTGTCGCTCGGGTGCTTCAAATTGTTGTTGCATGTTGTCTGCAATGTCAACAATTTGCTGTCTTGTAAGCAACAATTCACTAACGGCATTTAGAATAGTTTTCCCGTCTTTGAAGAAAATTCCAGGCTCGTCTTGAATTTGTGAATGATGCACAAGTTCTTCAGGTGCTGTAATGAAGTTATATTTACAACAACTTGGTCCAAGGCAATCGGTGAAGCGTTGTTTTATGATTGAGAAAGTATCATACACATTTTCTTCATATCCAGGAGTGTAGTATGAGAAAAGCAACGTTCTGTCTGCAAAAGTTGGTTCCACCATAGCGCACATTCTTTGCATAACATTCATTTTTTGGTCTTTTGAATGCTTTAAACCTGTTTCATAAATTTTGTTTGTTCTTAAGTCCTTAAATTTTGTCCCATCTTTGTTGTAAACAACAGGAACAACAAACACTGTTTCAGCAACGGTTCGGTCCCTGCCACGACCTTTTTTTATGAAGATTGTCCAAGAAACATCAACATTAAGTTCATAAAGTTCAGGAAGTGCATCTTTTTTTGTGTTAAACATAAATTTTCTCCTTCGTGGGTTTTTAATATTATAACACAAAAAAAAATTTTGTCAAGATAGATGTGTTAGGCTTTAACTCGCTCTAAAAATGGCACAAGGGCATTGATGCAATCTTCTTCAAGTTTTTTGAGTTCTCTTGCAAGTTTTATTATTTCTGGTTTTGCGTCGGGGCAATCGGCAAGGCTTTTAATCATGTTAACAGCTCCCATAAAGTGCCCAAGCATCAAAAGCTCTGCAATATGGTTTGTTTTGTCATTAAAAAGTGTGCTCATTTTAATTGAAATCCACATTTTTGCCTTTTTTAGTGGACCATTCGGTTTTAATTCAATTCCAAGATTAGAAGAAATCTGTTTTGCTTTTTTTGCAATTTCTTTAAAATTCTTTTTCTCTTTTTTTATTTCTTCTTTTAAAGCTTTGCTGTCTGTTTCTGTAATTATGTCATTTATCGAAAGCACTCCAGTTTCAGAATTGTGCAAAATGCTTTGAAGCAAGTCGGTGTCAGGTTTTTTTTCATTATTTTTCATAAAAATTTCTCCTTTTTTGTTAGTTTGCATCAAAAGTTACAAATTATGTAAAAATTTTTTTAGAAAATATGTAAAGTTTGCTTGACATTTTAAAATTTATGACATATAATTACAATGTAAAGTTTTCTTTACATAAAAGGAGATGAAAACATGGACAAAAAAGAAATTTTGGAAAAAGCACAAAAAAACAAAGACATTGTTGGTGAAGCCGAGCAAAAGGGCATCAGCAAAAGTGGGTGGATTTCACTGATTGTTGCTGGAATTTTTGCGGTTGCAATGATGATTGTTGAAGGTGTACTTGGTCACTTTTCAACAATTTATGTTTTGGCAGCACTTTGCTTTTTGTGGTCAGGTGTGTTTTATTTACTTCAATATGTTGTTGCCAAAAGAAAATATTTTGGAATTTTGATTGGCGCTAGTTTGTGTTTTATGGCTTTTGTTTTCTTTTTAACCAGATACATTTTGGCTATCACAGGAATTTGGTGGTAAAAAATGAACAAACTTAATTTAAACAACAAGTTAAAAGAACTTAGACAAGCAAAAAAACTTTCGCAAGAAGAACTTGCCAAAATGGTTGGAACAACACGCCAAACAATCATTTCAATTGAAAAAAAGCAATTTAATCCTTCAACAAAACTTGCACTTTTGCTTTGTGTAGCATTAGATGCAAAAGTTGAAGATATGTTTTTTTTGAACTAAAAAATGGGCAGGCCGCTCATTTTTTTGTTTTTGTTAAACTTTTTTGCATTTTTCTATTGCAATTAACAAATATTTATGGTAAAATATACTCCGTATCCGCATAAAACTGGCAACAAATTTTGGTGAAACAATCCAAAGCCTACTTTTAGCGAGATTGGATAGAGGAGGTTTAGTATTATGTACGCAATTATTGCAACAGGTGGCAAACAATACAAAGTTTGTGAAAAAGACATTTTGGAAGTTGAAAAACTTAATGCTGAAGTTGGCGCAAAAGTTGAATTTGAAGCTCTTATGACTTCAAACGACGGAAAAGCTGATTTTGGTGCAAAAAAGGTTGTGGCCGAAGTTCTTGCACATGGCAAAGGAGAAAAAGTTTTGATTGCTGTTTACAAGAAAAAGAACACACACCAAAAAACACAAGGTCATCGTCAACCTTTTACAAAAATTAAAATTGTTTCAATTGGAAAATAATTTATGACAAAAATAACTATTAAAAAAAATCAAGAAAACTTTTTGCAAGTTACTTGTGATGGTCACACTGGTTATGGAGTGGAAGGAGAAGACATTGTTTGCAGTGCTGTTTCAAGCATTGTTCAAACAGCGGCTTTGGGGTTACTTATGGTGGCAACAGTTCCAGTGAACATAAATCGTGATGACCAAAAAGGTTTTTTTGAAATGATTATTCCTCAAAATCTAACAGACTTGCAGCAGCATGATGTGAATATTATTCTTTCAACAATGCTTTGTGGTCTTAGTGATTTGAGAGAGGAATACAGTGATTTTATTGAATTGGAGGTCGAAAATGTTTATTAACATACAATTGTTTGCACACAAAAAAGGACAAGGAAGCTCAAAGAACGGCCGTGACAGTGAAGCAAAGCGTCTTGGAATTAAAAGAAGTGATGGCACAACTGTTAATGCTGGAGAAATTTTGGTTCGTCAAAACGGAACAAAATGGCACCCAGGACAAAATGTTGGTCTTGGAAAAGACTACACACTTTTTGCCCTTAAGAGCGGAAAAGTTAAATTTGGTAGAGCAAAAAACAACAAAAGTGTTGTTAGCATTGTTGAAGAAACTCAAAATGCTTAATATTTTATACGAAAAAAGCGACAGAAATTTCTGCCGCTTTTTTTATTTTAATGCCTCATCATAAAACTCTTTGCGTTTTTTAATGACTTTTTTCTTGCACTCTTTAAGGTGACTTTCAACAAAGTTTAAAATGTCTTGATAAACTTCTTTTCTGTTTGTTTCATTGAGTATTTCATGTCTTGCATCTTCATAAAGTTTCATTTCAACTTGTTTAACACCTTGTTTTGTGTAAAGCGCTTCAAGTTTTTTTACAAGATTTCCCTTGCCACCAACTTCATCTTGTGCCCCGCTAATAATGAAAAATGGTTTTGTTAAAGGAAGTTTTTTGAGATTTTTCTTTTTGTAAATTCCTTTAATTCCTTTAAACATAGAAACATAAAAATTTGCGCTGCACATGTTGCCACAAAATGGGTCAGCAACATAATCTTCAAAAATCTTTTTGTCTCTTGTTAGCCAGTTTCCGTTTTCAAAATCTTTGCCATACTGACCAAGAGTTAGTTTGTGAATTAGTTTTGCCTTTGCATCTTTTCCTTTAAATGTGCGTGTTAGTTTTGAAATACACAAAGCAAGTCCAGGCAAAATTCCTTTCATGTTTGCGCTTCCAGAAAAAATTGCCATATCAAAGTCAGGGTAATTTTCAACATAACTTTGCAAAACAAAACTTCCATAACTGTGTCCCAAAACAACAAGTGGAAGGGCAGGATATTTTTCTCTTAAAAAGTTTGAAAAGCAAATTGCATCTTTTGTGCAGTCAGCAAAAAGGTCGCCATCATAGTGTCCAACTTTTTCAGCATCACCAACAGTTTTTCCGTGAGCTCTAAGGTCAAAAGTCAAAACCACAATGTCATTTTTGTTTAAGAATTTTGCAAAGTTTTCATAGCGTTTTGAATGTTCAACCATTCCATGAATGATGAGCATGCATGCTTTTGGATTTTCAACCTTGTCAAAAAGTTTGAAATAAACTAAAGTTTTGTCAAAGCTTTCAAAAAAATTTTTGTTTGTTTTCATAATATCCCCCTGTTTTTTGTGAGTGCTTTTTGCACTTCATTTTGCCAATGCTTAAATTTTTTAATAACAACAGATTTTGGTGTTTTTGGCACGAAAGTTTTGCTTGATGAGTAAATTTCTTCAAGTTGTTTTGTGTTTTTCCAAACGCCTGTTGCAAGACCACACATAAAAATTGCTCCCATACTTGTGCTTTCATATTGTTTTGCGCACTGAACAGTTGTTCGTAATATGTCACTTTGTAGTTGCATAGTAAAGTCACTTTTTGAAACCCCACCATCAACTTTAAGTCCATTTTTTGAAATTTTAAATTCTTCTGCAAAAATGTCAAAAATTTCTTTAACGCCAAAGGCAATACTTTCCAAAACAGCACAACAAATGTGCCCAAAGTTTGTGTAGGTGTTGATTCCTGAAATCATTGCTCTTGCATTATTGTCCCAGTAAGGTGCTCCAAGACCATTAAATGCAGGTACAAAACAAACTCCGTTTGAGTCCATAACAGATTCTGCCATTCTGTCACATTGTGGTGATGTTTCAAACACTCCAAGTCTTTTAAGCCAATCAATTGATGTTCCACAATTAAACACACTTCCTTCAAGAGCGTAATGCGTTTTTCCATTAATTTTCCATGCAACTGTTGTGATGAGTTTGCTTTTTGAAATAACAGGTTTTTCACCAATGTTCATAAGCATAAAACTTCCTGTTCCATAAGTGTTTTTTATGTCGCCTTTGTGAAAACAAGCTTGTCCAAAAAGGGAAGATTGTTGGTCACCAATAAGTCCAGCAACAGGAATGTCCACGCCACAAAAGTCATAGTATCCAACAATATCTTCATTTTCAACAACTTCTGGCAAAATTTGTTTTGGAATTTCAAATAGTTTTAAAAGCCAATCATCCCATTTTAGTGTGTTTATATTAAAAAGCATTGTTCTGCTTGCATTTGTAACGTCGGTCACAAAAGTTTGTCCACCTGAAAGTTTAAACGCCAAAAAACTTTCAATTGTTCCAGCACAAAGTCTGTTTTGCTCAATAAGTTTTTTTGCTTTTGGAACATTTTTTAAAATCCACCTTAGTTTTGTTGCGCTAAAATATGAATCTGGAACAAGCCCAGTTTTTTTTGTTATGGTTGTTGCAATCCTTCCAACAAGTTTTGTGTTACAAAATTCATTTGTTCTTTTGTCTTGCCAAACCAAAGCATTGCAAATTGGACTTCCTGTTTTTTTGTCCCAAACAACAATGGTTTCTCTTTGGTTTGTAATTCCAATTCCAGCAATTTGTTTTGGGTTGTTTGTTTTTAACAAAAGTTTGTCAACGCAATCTTTTGTTTTTTGCCAAATTTCTTCTGCATCATGTTCCACCCATCCAGGGTGAGGAAAATACTGATGAAATTTTTGCTGCTGAATTGCAACAATATCCTTTTTTTTGATGTCAAAAAGCACTGCTCTTGTGCTGCTTGTTCCTTCATCAATGGCAATGATATAACGTTTTTCCATATATTTTTGCCTCCTTGCATTTTTAATTATAACAAACTTTTTTTATTTTTCCAAAAAAAAACAAAAAAATTTTTGTAATTTGTTTGCTTTTTTTCTCAAAAAAAGCTAAAATAATAAAAAAAGGGGTAGTTATGAAAACTTTTGATGTGTTAATTGTTGGTGGCGGAATTATTGGAACAAATCTTTTTAGTTTGCTTGCAAGAAATGGTGTTAAAGTTGCACTTCTTGAAAAAGAAGATGACATTTGTGGTTTGGTGAGCAGAGCAAACAGTGGAGTTATTCATGCTGGTTACGATCCAAGGCCAAACACTCTTATGGCAAAATTTAATGTTGAAGGAACAAAAATGTATCCACAAATGTGCAAAAGGCTTGGAGTAGATTTTGTTTCTTGTGGCAGTTTGGTTGTTGCAAAAAAAGAAGACAAGAAAAAACTTGAAGAACTACTGAATCGTGGAAAACAAAACAAGGTTCCAGACCTTGAAATTTTGGGGAAAAAAGACCTTCAAAAACTTGAAAAAAACCTTGCAGACAACATTGAATTTGGCTTGTTTGCAAAAACTGCTGGAATTGTAAGCCCATATGAAATTTGTGTGGCTCTTGCTGAGGAAGGTGTTTTAAATGGCGGAAAAGTTTTTTTGAATTTTGAAGTAAAGTTAATAGAAAAACAGGAAAATGGCAAGTTTGTTTTAAGCAATGGTAAAGAAGAGATTGCTGCAAAATTTGTTGTGAACTGCGCTGGTCAGCATGCGGCAAAAATCAACGATTTGGCAGGGGCAAAACACTTTAAAATGAATTTTGTAAAAGGCGAATACATTTTGCTAGATAAAGCAGAAAAGGGTTTTGTAAATCGTCCAGTTTTTCCACTTCCAACCGAAAAGGGAAAAGGTATTTTGGCAAATATAACAACACATGGCAACATTTTACTTGGACCAACAGCTTTTCCTTGCAAACTTGGTGACACATCAGTTACATTGGAAGGAATTAACAAGATAAAACAAGATGTTTTGGCAAGTGTAAAACAACCAAATTTTAGAAAAACCATAAAACTTTTTGCAGGCGTAAGGGTTAAAAGTGGGTCAGATTTTAACATTTCAAGAGATGAAAAACAAAAAAACTTTTACTATGCTGTTGGGGTTTGTTCGCCAGGGCTTAGTGCTGCTCCCGCAATTGCACAACATTTTTTACATCTTTTAAAAGAAGATGGATTAAAAACAAAAAAAATAATTGTAAAAAAGAGAAAACCTTACACAAACACAGAAAAACTTTCCGAAAAAGAACTTGATAAGTTGATAAAGAAAAATCCAAATTATGGAAAAGTTGTGTGTAGGTGTGAAAACATTTCACAAGGTGAAATTTTGGAAGCACTAAACTCCCCACTTCCAGCAAAAAACATTGATGCCATAAAACGTAGACTAAGACCAACCATGGGGAGATGCCAAGGCAGTTTTTGTAGACCAAAACTTGTCAAAATTTTGTCAGATTTTTACAAAACAAAAGAAGAAGATGTAACTCTAAATGGCAAGGGAAGTGAAATTGTTGTTGGAAACATAAAAGGAGGCATACAATGAATTTTGACATAGTTGTTGTTGGCGGTGGACCGGCGGGAATGGCCGCGGCATATTCAGCAAGTGAAAAAGGCTCAAAAGTTTTGATTGTAGAACGTGAAGCAAAACTTGGTGGAATTTTAAATCAATGTATTCACAATGGCTTTGGCCTTCACTACTTGGGTGAAGAATTAACAGGTCCAGAGTATGCTGATGTTTGGCAAAAAAAACTTTTAAAGACAAAAGCAAAAGTCTTGCTTTCAAGTGTTGTTACAAAAATTGAGCGTTTGGGTGACAGAAATGTTGTTGTGCACATCAAAAACTCAGAAGGTGTTTCAAAAATAAAAACCAAAGCTGTTGTGTTTTCAATGGGATGTCGAGAAAAACCAGGTTCAGCAATTAATCTTTGCGGAACAAGACCAGCTGGAGTTTTTGCGGCTGGAGAAGCTCAAAAACTTGTTAATGTTCATGGCAAACTTGTTGGCAAAAAAGTTGTTATTTTGGGCTCTGGAGACATTGGTCTTATTATGGCAAGGCGAATGACATGTGAAGGAGCCAAAGTTGTTGGTGTTTATGAAATTATGCCAAAATGTGGTGGACTTGCAAGAAATGTTGCTCAATGCCTTAATGACTTTAACATCCCGCTTTTTTTAAGCACATCAATTGTAAAAATTGTTGGAGACAAACGAGTTAGTGGCGTTGTTGTGGCTCCAGTAAATCCGGATTTTTCATTTGACCTAACAAAACAAAAACTTGTTAAATGTGACACTGTTTTGCTTTCTGTGGGTTTGCTTCCTGAAATTGATGTTTTAAATGAGTTTAATCTTGAGCGTTCAAATGTTACAAACAGTGTTGTTGTTAATCAGTTTTATCAAACAAAAATACCAGAATTTTTTGTTTGTGGAAATGTTTTGCATGTAAATGACCTTGTTGACAACGTTACGGTTGAAAGTTTGGAAGCCGGTGTTTGTGCAGCAAATTTTGCTAAAACTGGAAAAACAACAAAAAAACCAATTGAAGTAAAATTAGACAAAAACATACGTTACACATCAATGAAGTATGTTTACAAAAACACTGGCAGTGTAACACTTTGTTTTAGAGTGTCTGATGAGTTTAAAAATGCTAAAATTGTTGCAAAAAGTGGTGAGGAAATTGTTGCAAGTGTTTTTAAGCCGGTTGTGCGAGCTGGACAAATTGAAAAAATTGTTGTGGACACATCAAAACTAAAAAATGATTTAAATCTTTGTTTGGAGGTGGCATAATGAAATTTAATTTTACGTGCATAAGATGTCCAATTGGTTGCGAACTTGTTGTTGAAAAAAACAAAAATGGAAGTTTAAAAGTTTTGGGAAATCGTTGCCCACGTGGTGAAGAGTATGGCAAACAAGAAGTTACTGACCCAAGAAGAATTGTGACCACAGTAAAACAAACAAAATTTGGAACAATAAGCATAAAAACAGATGTTGCAGTTAAAAAGAAAAATTATTTTAAAGTGTTAAAACAAATTAATGAAACTGCTGTCACAAAAAAGTATAAAATTGGTGATGTTTTTATTAAAAATGTTTGCAAAACTCATTCCAACATTGTTGTTACAGGGATTCATGAAGAAATAATATAATATGGAGAAATTTGATGTTTAAAATTGTAGACAAAAAGTATCTTAACAGCACAGTTGTTATGATGAAAGTGTTTGCGCCACTTGTAGCTGCAAAAGCACAGCCAGGGCAATTTGTTATTTTAAGAGTTGATGAAAATGGTGAAAGAATTCCACTTACCGTTGCTGGGTTTGACACAAAAAAAGGAACAGTAAAAATAATTTTTCAAATTGTTGGGGCAACAACAAAATGCCTTGAACAAAAAAATGTTGGAGATTACATTTGCGATTTTGTTGGTCCGCTTGGGAATGCCACAAACACAAAAGGGTTAAAAAGAGTTTGTGTTGTTGGTGGAGGAGTTGGGTGCGCCATTGCTTTTCCTGTGGCAGAAAAACTTTTTAACCAAGGAGCAAAAGTTACAAGCATTATTGGGTTTAGAAACAAAGATTTAATCATTTTGGAAAAAGATTTTAAAAAATGTTCTCACAAATTTTTTGTTACAACTGATGACGGAAGTTACAAAATTCATGGAAATGTTTGTATGCCACTTGAAGAAATGCTTAAAAATGGTGAAAGAATTGACCATATTTTTGCAATTGGCCCACTTGTTATGATGAAGTTTGTTGTAATGACAGCAAAAAAGTACAATGTTCCTTGCACTGTTTCAATGAACCCAATTATGATTGATGGAACAGGCATGTGTGGATGTTGCAGACTTTTGGTTGATGGACAAATGAAATTTGCTTGTGTTGACGGCCCCGATTTTGATGGATATAAGGTTGATTTTGATGAAATGATGATACGTAACAGAATTTATAATGAGTTTGAAAAGCACAAATACAAAGAAACCTGCAACTTATTTAAAAAGGAGACAAAGTAATGCCAGAACTTCCAAATCTAAAAAAAGAAAAGAATCCAATGCCAGTTCAATCTCCTAAAAAAAGAATTAAAAATTTTGATGAAGTTGCATTGGGCTATGATGAAAAAACAGCGATTGATGAAGCAAAACGCTGTCTTAATTGTGTAAACATGCCTTGTGTTAGTGGATGCCCAGTAAAAATTCATATTCCAGAATTTATTAAAAAAGTAAAAGAAATGGATTTTGAAGGGGCTTATCAAGTTTTGCAAAAAAGTTCAATGCTTTCTGCAGTGTGTGGCAGAGTTTGCCCACAAGAAAGACAATGTGAACAAAAATGTGTTCGTGGAATTAATGGAGAGCCAGTTGGAATTGGCAGACTTGAGCGATTTGTTGCCGATTGGCACAATCAATTTGGCAAAAAAAGAAAAACAAAAATCACAAAAAATGGGCACAAAGTTGCAATCATTGGTTCGGGTCCATCTGGTCTTGCTTGTGCAAGTGACCTTGCTTTTCTTGGTTATGATGTAACAATTTTTGAGGCGTTACACAAAGCTGGTGGAGTGCTTTTGTATGGAATTCCAGAATTTAGACTTCCAAAACACATTTTAAATCAGCAAATACAAGCACTTGAAAAGTTGGGAGTAAAGATACAAACAAACATAGTTGTTGGAAAGGTTTTTACAATTGAAGAACTTTTTCAAAATGGTTTTGAAGCTGTTTTCATTGGTTCGGGTGCAGGACTTCCAAGATTTATGAACATTTTGGGTGAATCACTTAATGGGGTTTACTCAGCAAATGAGTTTTTAACCAGAAGCAACCTAATGCGTGCTTACGAAAAAAATGCAACAACGCCAATAATGAAAGGCGGAACCTATGCCGTTGTTGGTGGTGGAAATGTTGCAATGGATGCAGCAAGAACGGCAGTTAGGTTAAATGCAAAAAAAGTTTATGTTATCTACAGGCGTAGTGAGGAAGAACTGCCAGCAAGAAAAGAAGAAGTTGAACATGCAAAAGAAGAAGGCATTGAGTTCTTGTTTTTAACAAATCCAATTGAAATTTTGGGATATCAAAACAAAAATGATTTAAAAGATCCAAAAAATGGTTTTGTTAAAAGCATTAAATGTCAAAAAATGGAGCTTACAGAAGCTGATGAAAGTGGCAGAAGAAAACCTGTTCCAATTAAAAATAGTGAATTTGAACTTGATGTGGACAGCGTTATTATGGCAATAGGAACCTCGCCAAATCCACTGATTAAGGAAAGCACAAAGAAACTAAAAATTAATGACCATGGTGGAATTGTGGTTAACGAAAAAACATGTGCAACAAACTTAAAAGGTGTTTTTGCTGGTGGTGATGCGGTAACCGGTGCGGCAACAGTAATTTCGGCAATGGGTGCGGGCAAACTTGCAGCAAAATCGATTGATGAATTTATTCAAAAGAAAAACAAATAAAAAAGAAATTTCCAAGTTAAGGGAATTTCTTTTTTTTGTTTAAATTGACAATTTTTAAAAAATTTGTGAATTTTTTATTTTTGCTTGACATATATATATTTATGTGCTATAATTAATGCAGTATCGCGGGGTAGAGCAGCTCGGTAGCTCGTTGGGCTCATAACCCAAAAGTCGCTGGTTCGAATCCAGCCCCCGCTACCAATGTAAGTGGTTTTTAACCACTTTTTTTATTCCAGCGGGGTTGGATTCTGTGGCACAAAGTGCCATCGTGCAAAGTTTTGCACAACCAGCGCCGGAAAGGCAACTTCGCATGGCTTAGATGTGCAAGCACCTCTCTTCCACGCTTGTTGGACGCTGTGTTCTCACCAGCCCCACGCTTAGTAATGTAAGTGGTTTTTAACCACTTTTTTATTTTAGTTTGACAAGCAAAATAAATGGTGTTACTAATTAACTTAGTGGAGGATCGAATTTTATGACGGAAGAATTTTTATCAAAGTTAAAGCAAGATGAAGAATATAATGATATTATAGAAAAATTGACAACTCAAAAAAAAGATTTCAAGCAAAAACTTGAAGTTGATGACAAAAGTTTGTTTTGGACTTTTGATGGGGTTTGGGGTGTTTGTTTTAAAAATATTTCAAAACTTGACTTATAAAGCAAAAATAATAGAAATCAAAAAACCAACAAATTCAAAATGTGATGCTGTTGTTTGCTTGGAAATAATAAAATAATTAATATTTAGATTTTTTTTAAAACTAAAATAAAAAGAACCTAATTTAAAGTTATAGGTTCTTTTTTTTAATTATTCTGCTAATTTCAAAATGATTAACTATTAGTTTTTTTATTTTTTAAATGCAGCAACAAGTTGGTTTATAACTGATGAGTTAACTTCAGGTTTTTGAGTTCCTTTAAGGTTGTTTAAGTAGCTTGATTGATATTTTGAGTAGTTATCATAACTTGTTTTTTCAATAACATAATCAAGCATTGTTTTTGCATAAGTTTCTGTTGCTTCGTTGCATTTGTATTTGCTGTTGTTGTTAAGTGGGTTTAAAACGCAATCGTCCAAATTTTCAACAGTTGTTCCGCCATTTGTGTTAAGAATTTGAATTTCGCCAAGATAAACAATAATGTGATATCCGCTGTAGCTAGGTGTTTGTGTTTCACCATTATTGTCCAAATAACCTTCTGATTCACTAATTTCAATCAAATCACTAATTCCACCAACAACGCCGTTTGCTCTAAGTGCTCTTGATTCATTTGCAAAAGGTGTTACCATTGTGTCGCTGTTTGGATTGCCAGGAATATAGTAGGCAAGAGTTGCATTGTTTGCGCCTTGGTCCATGTTAAAACGATAAATGTAGTCATTAAATGTTTGAAGTTTCATTTCACTTGAAGCTTTGCTGTTTACATCATTTTTAATCATAGCAAGAACTTGATTTGCTGTGTATTCATTGTTTGTTTGTCTGTCTTTAAATTTAACATTGTTTTTAACTTTTGCTGTTTCTATGTTGTATTCCTCAAGTGTCATTCCACCGTTGTCTAGTTTTGTTTTTAAAGCTTTTAGTTTTGCAACTATTTCATCGTTAAACTTTAAAAGAACATGAGAAACTTGGAACCATTCATCAGCTTCATCAAACCAAAGAACTGGGTTGTCTCTGCTTTGCATTGCTTTTGTGTAGGCTGAGTAGGCGCCAGTTGTGTCTTTAAGGGTGTAGGTTTCAGCATCTTCTTTAGCCAAAGTTTTAAAGTTTTTTAGCACAATTGTTTCAGTAATTACATCGGTTTTCTTAAAGTTCTCTTCAAAAACTGTAATAAGTTTTGAATCATAGCCCTCGTCATACATTTTTTGAACTTGGCGCAAGAACACTTGCGCATTGTCTCTGCTTAATGTTTTGTCTGTTATGGCTGCTTTGAGCTGAGCAATGTATTTGTTTAAAGCTTTAATGCTGTATCTAACACCATTTGAGTCTGCAAGTGTGTGATTTGCACTGCTCCAAAAACTTTCATTTGTCTTAAAGTTTTCTAGGGCAAGATCAGCTTTTTCTTGTGTTGTCATGTGGTCAAGTTCAGATTGTGGAACTTGAAAAATGTCCATACTTGTTGTTTCAACTTCTTCAGTTTCAACAACTTTAACAAGTTTGTTTGTGTTTGTGTCTACATCAAGAACGTATTTGTATGTCTTTTCATAACTTTGGTAAGGTTTTGCATATTCTTCAACAGTTTCTTCTTGTTCTTCGGTTGAAAATTCTTTTTGAATTTGTTCATCAGAAAGCATTGTTTTTTCAAGACTTGAAATAGCTGAACTTAATGAAGAGTAAACGCTTCTCCAAACGTCGTTAATTTGCTTTTGTGTAAGAGTGATTTTGTTTTCACCCTCTTTTAGGTTGTTTGCCAAAAGCTTTCTGTTTAAAACGGTTGTTGCTGTTTTCTTAATTCCGTCATATGTCACATCTCCGCCGCCGTCATAGTAGTAGTTTCCATAAGCGTAGTAGGCGTCATAGGTTTCTTTAAGTGTTACAGTTGTATCTCCAAGGCTCATAACAACTTGGTTTTCATATTTTGTTTCGTTTCTTGTCCAAAGGTCACAACCTGCAAAACACAAAACAAACAAACACAAAACCATGCAAATAGCCAATATTTTTTTTGTTAGTGATGATGTTTTTGTCACGATATTCCTCCAAATGCTGTAATAATGCATTATATTATACAACACTTTTTTAAATAAATCAATTACTTTTAGTGATAATTATTTACAAAATTTTTAAAATCAATCCATTTTTAATGCAAAATCAATGGCTTTTTGTGTGGCAATTGCCACGCCTTCTTCAATTTTTTGCTTTTTTTCTGGGGGTATTTTAGCAAGAACAAAGTCGGCAAGGTCCCAATTTTCGGGTGGTTTGCCAACGCCAACTCTTAGTCTTGCAACATTTTCGCCAACATGCAAAACAACATTTTTCATGCCATTGTGTGAGCCACCACTGCCGTTTTCTCTAAATCTAACATCGCCACAATCAATGTCAATGTCATCAAAACAAATTAGCACATTTTTGGGATTGACTTTAAATTTTTGCATGTATTTTTGCACGCATTCGCCACTGCTATTCATGTAGGTTTGTGGTTTTATGAGCAAAACTTTTTGGTTTTCAATCAAAATTTCAGCACTTTTGCCTTTCATTTTTGTTTTTCCAAACTTTCCACCAAACTTTTCACAAAGCTTGTCTACAACCAAAAATCCTAAATTGTGTGGTGTGCCATCAAATTTTTCTTCAGGATTTCCAAGTCCAAAAATAAGTTTCATTTTTCAACCTCCAAAAATGTCTCAAAAGGCTTTGTTTTTGTGCCTTCTTTAAAAGCATGATTTTCAGCCACAGTTGCATGTAACACGCAATTTTTTTCCACTGTGCAGTTTTTTAAATGGCAAAATGGCAAAATTTGGCTTCCACTTTTAACAATGGTGGTTCCTTCAAGAACAGTGTTGGGAAAAATTGTTACATCACTCTCAATTTCAACATCAGCATCAACAAACGTTGTGTTGTCATCCAAAATGTGAACACCATTTTGTTTGTGATAGTTTAAAATTCTTGATTTTAACACTTTGCTTGCTTCTTGAAGTTGCAACATATTAAAAATAGCAAAAAAATCTTCTGCAAAAAGGTCGGTTTTTGGTGTGCCGCTTAAGTTTTGTGCTGCTTTTAAAAATTCTGTGTTAAAAATGTAACCCCTTTCAAGTTTTAAAGCATCCAAACATTTTGTTTGGGCGTAGTCTAAAACACTTAAAAATGTTTTTCTTGAAAGAAGAGGTGTGTCCGAGTAAAAAATTGCAGTCCATTTTTTGTTTTGAAGATGTGGAACAACAAGGCTTTGAATGGTGCTGTTTCGGTCGGCATCAATTTCAACAATTGGACAATCGCCGAAAGCTGATTTTGTCCATTCCAAAATTGATTTGCCCCAAATTTTGGTGTCATAACTTTTTTGTTTTAAGCCCATTGTTTTGTTGTCGGTTTTTAGCACCACAACCAAAACATCACTGTCAACTGGTTGGGCTTGAATTTTTTCAATCAAACTTTCAACGCTGTCAAACAAATTTAGTTCTGTTTCTTTAATTTGCATTTTTGTCCGCTCCTTTTTTGTTTAAAATAGTTAGTGAGTATTTGCCCACATTGTTCTTCCAAAATTCCAGACACAATTTTTGGCTTGTGATTAAATTTTGCTTCAGAAAAGTTAAAGATGCTTCCAAAACATCCAGCTTTTGGATCTTTTGCTCCAAACACAACGCTTTTTAGCCTTGCATTAATGCACGCTCCGGCACACATCGGGCAAGGTTCAAGGGTTACAAACAGCGTTGCATCCAAAAGGTGCCAATCATCAAGCTTTTTTTGGGCTTTTTCAAGGGCAAGCATTTCAGCATGCAAAAGTGCGTTGTGTTTTTGATTTTTTTTGTTATGAGCTTTTGCAACAACTTTTCCATTAACAACAACAATTGCTCCAACAGGAACTTCATCTTCGCTTTCGGCTTTTTTTGCTTCATGAAGAGCAAGCATCATAAACTTTTCAAGTTCTTTTTGCTCCATAATGTTCTCCTTACATTTATTATACATCAAAATGATACAAAAGTGCAAGCGATTTTATGACAACATTTTCATTTTGTTTTAAAATCGGCAAAAGATGAGAGTTTTTAATTTTAAAAATAAATTTTTTTATTTTTATAGACAAAATTTGTTTTGTGTGTTATAATACATTATTAATAAAGCGTGAGGGTTTTATGAACGAAGAATTTAAGAAAGAAGAACAATATCTTGATGAAACACTAAAAGCAATTGATGGGCGCATTGAAAACATACAAAATGCCATTGAAAGCCAAAAAGAGTTTGCGCAAGAGCTTAAAAAAGATTACATGCATGATGCATCACTTTTTGATGCTGATCTTGGAAATGAAGTTGCCATGAAATACAAACGTCTTAACGACTTTATGGATTTTGTTGATGATGAGTATGCGTTAGCAAAAAGGCTTCAAGAAATTAGAGAAAAGCCATATTTTGGTCGTATTGACTTTTTGGTTGATGGTGACAAAGAACCTATGAAGCTTTACATAGGTCTTATGTCTATTGACTACAATCATGAACTTAAAGTAATTGACTGGAGAGCTCCTGTTAGTGAACTTTTTTATGAAGCAGGCAAAGGAAAGGCAAGTTATGAAGCCCCAAACGGAACAATTTCGGGTGACATAACATTGAAAAGACAATATGAGATTGAAAATTCACGCCTTCTAGAGTTTTATGATGTTGACATTAATCTTTTTGATGAATATCTTCAAAAAGTGCTTTCAAAAACAAAGGGCGACAGCCTTCAAAACATTGCAAGCACAATTCAAAAAGAGCAAAATCAAATCATAAGAAATCTTAAAGATGATGTTTTGGTGGTTCAGGGGTTTGCTGGGTGCGGAAAAACAACAATTGCACTTCATCATGTTGCCTATGCTTTGTATCGCTTAAAAGACTTAAGTTCTGTTAATGTTTTGTTTTTCTCGCCAAATGAAGCGTTTTTGTCCTACATTCAAAAAGTTTTGCCAGATCTTGGCGAAGATAACACAAGGTCGGCAACATTTCCAAAATTTATTAAAAGAATGTTAAAAACAATTCAGCCAGTTGAGTCTGCAGATGAATTTGTTTTGAGATATGTTTTTTTGGATGAGCAAAAACAAAAGCAAGTAAACAACAAACTTGAATTTTCAACCAGACAACAAATGAAACAATGGCTTGATGAGAAATCAAGGACACTAAAATTTGTTAAGGATTTTTCTTTTGAAGACTTTTTTTACGACAAAGATGCCTTAAATGGCTTTTTGCAAAATGATTTTTTGCATGCCAAATATCGTGAAAAAATTTTTTACATTGCAAACATGATTTTTTCACAAATGAAAACAGAAGATTTAGGGAAAAAAGAATCCGTTTTAGAAACGCTTTATGATTGTCTTAACCAGCCAATGCATCTTCAAGACATTTATTCAGAATTTTTGAAAGATTATGGATATCCCAAAATGGATATTGATGACAAACTTTTCTTTGATGATGCAGTGCTTTTGTGTGTGTTAAAGGAACTTACACAAAACATTTTAATTAGAATGAACATAAAACACGTTGTTGTTGATGAAATTCAAGATTACCCACTTTTGTTTGTTGACTTTTTGATGAGAATTTTTAAACATGCAACATTTTCTATGTTTGGTGACATTCATCAAAAAACAGTTCCGGGACAAATGGATTCTCTTGAGGACATATGCAATTTAACGCCAGCAAAAAACAGAAGCAAATTTGTTGAACTTACAAAAACCTATCGTTCAAGTGAAGAAATTGTTGAATATTCTTCAAAACTTGTTGGAAATCCAAGGCACAACGCTTTTCGACTTAAAAATGGAAATCCTGTAACAGAACAAGAATTTGTTGGAAATGGTTACTTAAAACAAATTAAAAGCATTTTAACAAAACTAAATCCATCATCAAGTGTTGGAATCATTACTGGTGACACAGAAACAGCAAAAGAAGTTTATGACTATTTGCAAAATAATTTTGATGAAAAAGTTTTGAGCTTTATTAAAAATGCTTTTTCGGTTGCGGGCACTCAAATTCAAGTGGCACCAATCAGCCTTGCAAAAGGTTTGGAGTTTGACACGGCAATCGTTTTGGAAAAAGGAAAACTTTTTGAAACAAAGCAAAAAAACAAATTTTTGTTTGTGTCTTGCACAAGGGCAATTAACCAACTTTTTGTTTTGAAAAACAAAAATGCAAAAAATTAGTTTAAAAAATCAAAAAAACATTAAAAAATAACGTAAACATTGAAAAGGAAGAGAAAATGGATATAAAAAATTATGTTGCAAGCTTGCTTAAAACAGATGAAATTTCAATTGAAAGTTTGGAAAACTTGCTTATTGTTCCACCACAAAAACAAATGGGAGACTTAAGCCTTCCATGTTTTTCATTTGCAAAAATTTTGCACAAAAGCCCAAATGACATTGCTCTTAGTTTTAAAGAAATTTTGCAAAAAGATGAAATGTTTTCTTCTGTGGAGGTTTTAAATGGTTACTTAAATTTGTTTTTTAACAAACAGCATTTTTCAAAAGTTGTGCTTGATCAGATTTTTAACAACCTTGAAAACTTTGGAAAAGATGATATTGCAAAAGGAAAACTTGCTTGCATGGAATATAGTTCTATTAATGTTGCAAAAAATCCACATGTTGGGCATTTGTGTTGCACTGTGTATGGTGAAAGTTTTGCTCGTCTTCATGAAAATTTTGGCTACACAGTAAAACGCATTAACTATCTTGGTGACTACGGCACCCAATTTGGAAAAATGATAAATGGTTACTTAAAGTTTGGAAACAAACAAAAAGTTGAAGAGCGTGGTGTTGATGAACTTCAAGAAATTTACATAAAAGCAAACAAACTTTGTGAAGATGATTTAGCATTTTTGGAAGAATGTCGTCAAACATTTTTAAAGATTGAACAAGGTGACAAAAAAATTAAAGAGCTTTATGATTGGTTTGTTCAAATCAGCATAAACGAAGCAAAACGAATTTACAGTCAGCTTGGCATAACTTTTGATGATTGGCGAGGAGAGGCTTATGCAGCACAATTTAATAATGAAACATTAAATCTTTTAAAAGAAAAAAATCTTGTTAAAAAAGATCAAGGAGCTCTTCTTGTGGACCTTGAACGGTTTAACCTTGGGAAAGTTTTGGTTGAACAAACAAGTGGGGCAAGTTTATATGCCACTCGTGACATCAGCACTTTGATTCACAGATATGTTGATTATCATTATGACAAAGCTGTTTATGTTACAGGAACACAACAAGAATTTTACTTTGAACAAATTTTTCAGGTTGGAAAACTTTTAGGGCTTAATTACATGGACAAAGTGTTTCATGTGTCTTATGGAATGCTTTCACTTCCTGAAGGAAAAATTTCTTCAAGAAAAGGTGCTGTTGGGCTTATTAAAGATTTCTTTGCAATGTCCATTCAAAAAGCTAAGGAAGTTTTGGAAGAAAAAGGGACCGAAGGCAAAGACATTGAAAAGCTTTCACAAGAAATTGGAATTGGGGCATTGGTGTTTACAATTCTTAGAATAACAGCAAAAAAAGATGCTGTGTTTGACATAAATTCAGCAATCAGTTTTGATGGTGAAACAGGACCATATCTTCAATACACCTATGCAAGAACAAACAGCATTTTTGAAAAATTTGAAAACCTCAACCTAAAACAAACTCCTGATTTTAACAATTTGCCAGAAAATGCTTTTGAAATTACAAAATTGTTGCAAACTTTTCCAACTGTTTTAAAAACCGCATTTAAAGATTATGAGCCAAGTTACATCGCCCGTTTTGCGATTAATCTTGCAAGTGAATTTAACAAGTTTTATGCTACAACACGCATTATTTGTGAGGACGAAAAAGTAACGAGCGCCAATGCAAGTTTAACAAAAATTGTGAACAGTGTTCTTAAAAAATGTTTGTATTTTCTTGTTATGAGTGCACCAGAAAAAATGTAACAAATTTTAAATTGCAAAAATTTAACCCGAAAAAAATTAAAAAAAGTTAAAAAATATGTTAAAAATAATCTCGTGACAAGGTGAGTGGTAACCAATTTTTTTGTTGGTTACATAGCCATTTTATGTTGGCGGTTTTAATTTTGTTACAGGAATTTTTGAAAAGTTTGTTAAAATTTCATAAGGTATTGTTTTGCATTTTTTTGCAATGTCTTCTGCTGTGATTTGTAGAGTTTTGCTTTCACCTAAAATTGTTGCATAATCTCCAATTTTTGTTTCATAAATTTTTGATATGTCAACAATTGTCATGTTCATACAAATGTCAGCAACAATTTTTGCTTTTTTGTTGTGCAAAATCACAAAGCCCCTTTTTTGATAACACCTCATAAGGCCATCAGCATAGCCAATAGCAAGAACTGCAAGTGTCATGTCTTTTTTTGCTTTGTGATGATTTCCGTATCCCACAAAATCACCTTTTTTTACAATCAAAATGTTTACAACTTTAGCAAACACGCTCATAACTGGTTTTAATCCTTTAAATTTGCCATATCCAAAAAAGGCAATCCCAAGCCGTGCCATTTGATTTTTTGTTGGCTTTAAAAAACTTGAAATTTCTGAATTTGCAAAATGGCAAAAAATGTTTTTTTTGCTGTGACCTAAAAACATTTTTAGTTTTTTTAATTGCATTTCACTTCTAAAACCTTTGCCACTTCCAAGGTGAGTGAAAACGGCTTTTTGTTTTAGATGCTTTGAGGATTTAACAAATTTTTGAATATCCAAAAATTCAGGAAGTGTTGAAACCCCCATTCTGTTCATGCCGGTGTTGAGTTTTAGGTGAAAAATGCCAATTTTTCCATGTTTTTTCGCAATTTTTTCAAAATTTTGAACATCTTTTTTGCAAAACACAGCTTGTTGAACATTGTTTTTGCATGCAAATTCAAAACTTTTTTGTGTTGGTTTTGCGAGTATTAAAATTGGTTTTTTTAATTTTAAAATTTGTTTTGCTTCATTTTGATTTAAAACAGCAAAAAAATCAACAAAGTTTTGTATTTTTTCTGCAACAGTTTTTAGCCCATGTCCATAGGCGTTAGATTTTAGCACAGCACAAACTTTTCCGTTTAAGTTTTCTTTTATTATTTTTGCGTTGGCTGTTAATTTTTCTGTATCAATAAATTTACATAAATTTTGCATGTAAAGAATATATTCTTTAAAAATGTATTTTGTGAAATTTGCTTGCAATTTTTTTTGGTGTGTGTTAAGATATTAATTACAGCAAGGGGGAACTTAGTTTGGAAAATGAAATTCAATTTGATTTTTCTCGCATGATGGCGGAAAATTATGAGAAAAAAGAATATGCGGTGTCAGAAGAAGAGCTAAAACATGATTTAAGCGCTGCAACAAAGGCATTTGAAAAAGTTTTTTTCAAATCAAATATATATGAAAAAGCAATTTTTAACACAGTTTTAAATCCACAAGACCTTGAAGAAATTCAAGCGTTTGGTGATTATGTTTCAAAAGATTTTGACAACTTTGTGGTTTTGGGTGTTGGTGGTTCTGCTTTGGGTGCACGTGCAATTTTTTCGGCACTTACAGACCTTGCATTTAAGAAAAATGACAAAGTTAGAAATGGAAAACCAAAATGGTTTGTTCGTGACAGCATCAACCCAGAAAAGTTTGAAAGTTTGCTTGAATCACTTGATGTAAAAAAAACGATGTTTTTTTGCGTTACAAAAAGTGGTGGAACATTAGAAACACTGGTGCAACTTTCAATAGAGATCGGAAGAGCGTCGTGTAGGGAAAGAGTGTAGATCTCGGTGGT
>CAMVKM010000008.1 GCA_947168085.1 uncultured Clostridia bacterium
TAAACTGTAATTACAAAATCTTCTACTTTTTCCATCGATTTTATGATATCATTTTAAAAAACAAAAGTCAAACAAATTTAAAACATTTTTTTAATTTTTAAAAAACATCACAAAAGTCCACTCTTGTTAAAACAACAAAACCTGCAAAAAGCAGGTTTTGTTGGTAGGACTGATGTGGCCGAACCATCCGTTCAGCAAGCAAAATCAAAAGAGCGCTTGCATTCTTTTGATTTGCGCAGATGCATGTCCGTCGGTGGTTGTGCCAACAGCACACAAGGCAAAGCCTTGGAGTCCACGTCCATAGCACAAAAAAAGCCCGCAAAGCGGACTTTTTGTTGGTAGGACTGAGTGGACTCGAACCACCGACCCCCACCTTATCAGGGTGGTGCTCTAACCAGCTGAGCTACAATCCTTTAAGGTGTGTTTTTACGACTTTTTCACCTGTCAAAAAATAATGGTGGAGATAATCGGATTCGAACCGATGACCCCCTGCTTGCAAGGCAGGTGCTCTAGCCAGCTGAGCTATACCCCCACAAAGTGTTATCACAAAAAGTTTTAACTTAAATATGATAGCACTAAAATGATGATTTGTCAACCAAATTTTTAAAATTTATTTAAAATTTTTTTATTTTTTAAAAAATTCACTTATTTTGCAAACGATTAAAGATTTTTTAAAACCTTTTCAAAGCGTGATTTAATTTTGTCTTTGCCCAAAAGTTTGCAAATATCATAAAGATTTGGTGTTTGTGTTCTTCCTGTAAGAGCCACACGAATAATTGTTGAAACATCTCCACAATGTCCACCAAAAGCTTCTGGATTTTGCTTAAATTCTTTTACTTCACGCGCAAAGCCAATTTCGCCGCTTAAATCTTTAATTCTTGAAAACCAAGTTTGCTGGTCATCTGCCTCATTAAAAAAGTTTGGATAAAGTTTTAAAATCTTCTCAACATCTTGCTTTTTAAAGTTTTCAGGAAAAGACACATTTCCATCAAAATTTTCTTCAAACATGTAGGAATAAATTTCTTTAATTTCTGCCATGTGGCTTATGTCTTTTCTTGGTTTTGCAATTTCTCGATCTATGTTTAAAATTGCAAGCCAATATTCTTTTTGTTCAGTTAAACTAGCAAAAAAACTTTTGTCAAATTCTTTTGCCCAATCAAGTGCCAAATCATAAACCTGTTTGTTTGTTAGGTGTGAAACAAAATTTTTGCTGATGTCGGTAAGTTTTACAATATCAAACAATGAGCCACTTGCGCTCATTTTTTTGATGTCAAAATCAAAATCCAAAATGCTAGATGTAGGATTTTTGGCTCTCCACTCTTCAAAATCACTGTTAATTAATGTCATGATGTAATCTTTTACAGCACCATTTGGAAATCCCTGCTCAGCAAAATAACGCATATCACTTTCTGGATCCTTTCTTTTTGAAAGTTTTCGGCGATTTCCATTTTCATCAAATTTTTGAATTGGCGAAATGTGAGCATATTTTGGAGCAGTAAAGCCCAAAGCTTCAAAAAGCTGTAAGTGTTCAGACAAACTTGGAAGCCATTCGTCAGCACGAATAACAAAAGTTGTGTGCATCAAATGGTCATCAACAACATGAGCAAAATTGTATGGTGGAAGCCCATTACTTTTTAAAATTACAACATCATTTTGGTTTTGTGGAATTAAACGCTCTCCACGTATTACATCATATGTTGTAACTTTGTCTTGATTTGTGTAAGGACACTTAAAACGAAGAACAAAAGTTTTACCTTGTTTTATGTTTTTTTCAATTTCTTCAAAACTTAAATTCCTGCATTTGGCATATTTGCCATAGTAACCAATGTCTTCTTTGTTTTGCTCTTGTTTTGCCCTAATTTCATCTAGTTCTTCAGTTGAGCAAAAACAAGGATAGGCTTTTCCTTCTTGAACCATTTTTTTTGCAAATGTTTTGTAAATTTCTTCTCTTTCACTTTGCGTGTATGGACCATAATTTCCACCAAATGTTTCACCTTCATCAAATTTAATGTCAAAATCTGAAAGTGTTTTTGTGATTATTTTTGTTCCATTTTCAATTTCTCTTTTTTTGTCAGTGTCTTCAATTCTTAAAAAGAAAACTCCGTCTGTTTTTTTTGCTTGAAGGCAATTTACAAGGCTTGTAAACAATGCCCCAAAATGAACAAAACCTGTTGGACTTGGAGCATAACGAGTTACTTCTGCCCCTTTTGGCAAATTTCTGGATGGATACTTTTGTTCCCAAAACTCTGGAGTTTTGTCCACTTTAGGAAACAAAAGATTTGCAAGTTTTTCATAATCCATTTTTATTTTAATCTCCTTGATTTATTTCCCAGTTTTTTATGTTTAAAATTATGTTTTCATTGTAAGATTTTACAATAGGAAAATCTGTGTCTAAAAGCTCATCAACAGCTTTTATGCACGCACTTTCGGCAAGTGTTAATGTGCCATTTGCCTGATCACGTCTTAATTTTTTTATGCCAAAATCTTTAACTGCTGTGTTTGAATTTTTAATTGAATTGTTAAGTTTTGTTTGAAAACTTTGTAGCAAAGCAAAATTTTGCAACATGTTTTCTTCATAGGTCGTTAAACTTGAACCCCTTATGCTGTTAAAGTCACCTGCCAAAATGTTTTTTACACTTAAAAAGTTTTCAAGCATGCTGTTACAAAAATTTTGATCTGTTGTGATTTTTTGGTCAAACACTTCAGCAAGCACAAAATTGTCATAAACTTGCGCTGATTGTGCCATGTTTTTTGTAAGCAAAAATGTTGTTGTTCTTGGTGGAATTCTCCCATCAACATCTGTTTCAGACAAAAGTTCTTTTTCATACATGTCAAGATAAGCCAAAGCAAAATCATTTGCTTTTGTTATGGCGTTTTTAAAACTTTTCGTGTAATCTGAAAGCCAATTTAAAACCTGCTGCTTGCTTGAACTTACTTCTTCAAGTTGATTTTTGTCTTTTTTAAATTTTTCAAAAGCACCAATCAAGTTATTTAACTTGTTTTGAACAAGTGTTAATGAATTTTGAGTAACATGTGATGTGTCTGGTGCATCAATTAAAAAATTTACCGCTTCAAAACTTGTTCTTAAAATTGGTTCAAAAATTGCCTGTCCATTTGTTATGTCACTAGACAATTTTGCGAGTCCATCATCAGGAGTTCCGCTGTCAATAAGGCTTTGAAGCTGCTGCGAATAATTTATGTGAACACCATTTTCATTAAAGAAAACACCATTATATTTTGTAATCATTTGGCTGTAACTGTTTTTGAAATCATCATAACTAATTTCACTAGAACAAGCCGAAAAACACACAAAAAATGGCATCATTAACACAATTAACAAACTCAATAAAATATTTCTTTTAACAACTGCCATATTAACTCTCCCATCCCATAACTTTCATAACATAACCTAATTTTGTTGCAAGAGAAGGATGTCCTGCAATAAAACTTTGTTTGTCTGGTGAATTTAAAAATGCACTTTTTTGGTCTGTTCTTAATGTATCATAAGTTAACATCATGTTAAATTCATTTGTTCCTTGAATTGACTGATTTCTAAAATTTTGTTCTTTTTGATTGTTGTAACTGTCAAAAGCATCTTTGTTTTCATCAAAACACAATGCAATGTTTGTTTCATTTCCATTTTGCAAATTATCTAAAAGCAAATTTGCTTGTGCATACAAAATTTCAAGCATAGTGTGTTTTAGGGATGCATCATTTTTAATTGCTGTTTCAAGAGCAAAATCAATTACATAAAAGTTAAAAGAACTTAATGTTTTGATTTGTTTGTAAAAATTGTCTTTTACAATGTTTGCCAAAGGCTCTAATTGTGTGTAATTTGTGATTCCTTGTGAATCAAAATAAGCTTTTCGTTCAAGCAAATTTTCGATTGCAACTTTTGTGTTTTTAAGGTTTTGTAAATATTCATCTACTTTTCCAGACATTTCACGTCTAACTTTCTTTTCTGAAAAATAAAGTGTTTCGCCAAATTCATTAAATATAAGAGCTTGCGATTTGTAGCAAGAATACCATTTTTCAAAATGAGCATCATTACTGTCAATCACAGCATAGGCATCACTTGATTGTGAAAAATTTTGTTGAATATAGGCATAATCATTGCTGTTTTTTACACTTGTATAGACATTGTGAGCTGTTTTTGTGTTAGTTACTCCACCAACAATAAAATAAATTAATGCTCCAATTCCACCCAAAATTAAAGCGACAATTAAGATTCTTAAAACAACTTTGTAACCTGGCATTTTCCTCTCCCCAACAATTATATCTTTAAAAGTTTTTCAACACCAAAGTAAGACCATGGCTTTTTTCCTGTTTCTGGAAAAACTCTAAAACTTAACTTTTTGTTTGTTGTTGGATGAACAAATTTTGTTTCAACAACGCACAAAGCCAAATTGGTGTTTTTTGCAAGGATGTCGCCACCATAAAGTTTGTCGCCAAACACTGGAGCTTCACCATCTGCCAAAATAAATCTTGTTTCATCTTCAAAACCAAAACCACCTTCAATTTGAACAAGGCTAATTTTCCCAACAGTTTCAAGATTTCTGTAAGTATCAAAAATGTTAACCGCACCCGTTGTTAATGATGGAATGAATTCTAACTTTCCTGTTTTTTGATTTCGTTTAACAAATTGGCCTTCTGGATTTTTTACAATTTCACCCAATTTTTCATCATAAATCATGTTGTCTTGCATTTTGGGGCTGCCTACGCACACAGCAAAATATTTAAGCAAAAAATCTTGATTTTCTATTTGCTCATCAAGTCTTTTTTTTGCTTTGCTTGACACAGCAAACACAACGATTCCCGAAGCTTCTTTGCATATTGGATAAATTTGTTCAAGATAACTTGATTTTAGATTGTCACTTTCAAGTTTTGCTTTAACTTCTTGTTTTAACTCATTTGTTGTCATGTTGTGTGGCTTAAAAGCCACAACAATTTGATTGTCAATATGTAAAAAATTCATTTAAATCACCTTTTTTAACACAAATTTTGCTTGTTTACCATTTATGTCAACAGAATTTGAATCAACTTTTGTTTTTGTAATGTTTTTGGCTAATGTAACTTTTTTAATCCACTCTTGTTGTTTTTCAATTGCATTTGAAACCTCTTCATCAGCATCATAAAAAACATCAATGTTGTCTTCAACTTCAAAACCACTTTCCTTTCGCATGTTTTGAATTTTGCTGATAACTTCACGAACAATTCCCTCTTCAACAAGTTCTGGCGACAGGCTTGTGTCAAGAATTACTGTTACACCAAAGTTTGAATCCGCGCAAAAATCACCCTTGCTTTGTGTGTAAATCAAAACATCATCTAACGAAAGTGAAATTTCATCACAAACATTAACATTTTGACCTGACTTTAACTGTCTTACAACCTTTGAAGCATCACAAGTTTGCAAAAAGTTTTTAATAATTCCAAGTTTTGAGCCATACTTTGGCCCCAAGGTTTTTAGTTGAGGCTTTAATTCAAAAGAAAGATAATCATCAGGATTTTCAACAAATTCAATTTGTTTAACATTAATGTCATCTGCAATTATGTCAAGTTCCTCTTGTGAAAAACTGATTCCACTTGCAACATGTAAAAGCATTTTTGAAAGTGGTTGACGAGTTTTCAGTCCCGTTGAGGCACGAACAGACCTTGCAATAGACACAATGTTAATAATTTCTTGCATTTGCTTTTCCAAAGAAGCATCAACAAAAAATTCATCTTCTTTTGGATAGTTGCAAAGATGCACACTGTTTTGTGATTGTGTTAAATTTTGATAAATTTCTTCACTTAAAAATGGCATGATTGGAGCAACAAGTTTTGTTAATGTTAAAAGCACCGTGTAAAGAGTTTCAAAAGCAATTGTTTTGTCTTCACAAACACCATCAACCCAAAAACGTTCGCGGCAACGCCTTATGTACCAATTTGAAAGTTTTTCAACAAAATCTTCAATATCACGAGAAGCTTGTGTCCAGTTGTAGTCATCCATTTTTAATGTAACAGATTTAACAAGTGTGTTTAACTCACTCAAAATCCATTTGTCCATGATTTTTAGGTTTTTGGTTTTTAAATCAATTTTTCCACCTTCAAATCCATCAATGTTTGCATACAAAACAAAGAAAGAGTAAGTGTTCCAAAGTGTGCCTATGATTTTGCGTTGAACTTCCAAAAGGCTTTCTTCAGAAAATGGCGCGCTTTGCCAAGGAACAGCGTTTGATGCAAAAAACCAACGAAAAGCATCTGTTCCATACTTTTTGCACACATCATTTGCATCAACAACATTGCCAAGGCTTTTGCTCATTTTAATGCCATTTTTATCTAAAGCAACACCTGTCATAACAACGTTTTTGTAAGGGGTTTTTCCAAACAAAACAGTTGAAATTGCTTGAAGTGAGTAAAACCAACCACGAGTTTGGTCTTGACCTTCAACAATAAAATCAGCAACTTGTCTTTGCTTGAATTTTTCTTGATTTTCAAAAGGATAATGGAGTGATGCAAATGGCATTGCGCCGCTTTCATACCAAACATCAATAACTTGCGGAACACGTTTCATAACTCCACCACAAGAACAAGGAATTGTAACTTTGTCGATATATGGCCTGTGAAGTTCAAACTCCTTAATGTAGCCACTTAGTTTTTTTAGTTCATCTTTGCTTCCAATACTTTTTTGCTTTTTACAATTTGGACACTCCCAAATGTTTAATGGCGTTGACCAAAATCGATCACGAGAAAGGTTCCAATCATTGGCATTTTCCAAAAATTTTCCCATTCTTCCTTCTTTTGCGTTTTCTGGATACCAATTAACCTGATTGTTGTTTTGTGTAAGCTCTTTTCTAAATCCACTCATTGTAATGAACCAACCTTCACGTGCATAATACATAAGTGGACTTTTACAACGCCAACAATGTGGATAGCTGTGCACAATGCTTTGAGATTTTACCACTTTGCCTTGTGTTTTTAGATCTATTACAATTTTTTCATTTGCTTCAATTCGGTGCATTCCAGCATAAGTTGTGTTCTCTTTAAACTTTCCTGCTTCATCAACAAGTTGAACAAAAGGAAGATTAAATTTTTTGCCAACTTTGTAGTCATCTTCACCAAACGCTGGTGCAATGTGAACAATTCCTGTTCCATCGGTTAGCGTTACATAGTCATCTTCAACAACATACCAACCTTTTTTGCCATCTTGATACTTTTGATCAAGTTCAAACAATGGTTCATACTCTTGCCCAACAAGTTCACTGCCTTTAAAGGTTTTTAAAATTTCAAAATCTTCAAAAAGTTTTGAAACAAGGTCTTTTGCCATAACAAATTGTTCGTTGTTTGCTTTTATCAAAGCATAGTCAGCATCTTTGTTTACACAAAGTGCAACGTTTGATGGCAGTGTCCAAGGTGTTGTTGTCCATGCAACAAAACTTGCATCCATGTTTTTTGCCTTAAATTTCACATAAAGCGTTTTGTCGGTAACATCTTTGTGTCCTTGGGCCACTTCGTGTTCAGCCAGTGATGTTCCACATCTGTTACAGTAGGCTGCAACTCTGTAACCTTTTGTAATTAAACCACGATCATACATTTCTTTTAGTGACCACCAAACACTTTCAATGTAAGTTTCATCACAAGTCATGTAAGGGTTGTCCATGTCAATCCAAAATCCAATTGTTTTTGAAATGTCTTTCCACGCTTTTTCATAAGTGTTCATAACTTCTTTGCATTTGTTAATAAACCCTTCCATGCCAAACTTTTCAAGCTCTTGTTTATTTTTGATGCCAAGTTCTGATTCTGCCTTAAGTTCCACAGGAAGGCCATGAGTGTCCCACCCTGCTTGACGTTCAACATAAAAACCTTGCATGGTTTTGTAGCGAAGAACCAAATCTTTGTAAACTCTGTTTATGCAGTGTCCAATGTGAGGAAGACCATTTACTCCTGGTGGTCCATCAAAAAAAACAAAAGGGGCATTGCCTTCTCTTTGTTTTACGCTCTTTTTAAAAGTGTTATCTTTGTCCCAAAAATCCAAAATTCTTTTGTCAAGTTCTGGAAGATTTAGGCTTTCAACTTTTTTGTACATTTTTGTCTCCTACTCATAATCTTCAATAATTTTGTTTAAATCCATAATGTCGGCAACTGTGATAATTCCACTAATCTTGTCAAATTTGCTGCCATTTTTTGTAATAATAATTGTTGAAAGCAAGCGATTGCTAAAAAATTTGTCAATTGCTTCTTGAACTGAAATGTCTTCAGAAGCAATGCAAAATCTAACATTTGCGTCACTTTCACGAAGTGTTTCTGAAATTGGGGTTTCTAAAAGCTTGTCAATTTTTTCACTTTCAATTCGCTCACCAACCCAATCAACAACACGATTTGGGCTTGCAATCCCCAAAATTTGCCCATCTTCATAAACCGGCAAACTTTTAAAACCAGATGAAGCCATTAAAGCCATAACGCTTCTTATGCTTAAATCTGATGTTATGGTTAAAATGTTTTTTCGTGCAACAGAATCAATCACTCTTGGTGGTTTTGATATCATTGCTGCAATTTTTTCCATAAGTTTTACAACATCATCATGAGGTTCTGCTATGATAAACTCATCATTTGAATTGTGAATAATTGAGTTTCTTAGTCTTGCATAGTCAATAAGTTTGTCTTCATATTTACGAACAATGCTGTTTAGTGGCACTGTGCGTCTTATCATGTCAGAAAAAGTCATGTTGCGTTTGTAGTTGTAAACTGACCTTATAGTTTGGTCAATAGCGTTATAAGCTGAAATAAAACGCTGAGCATTTGTTTGGTCTGCGTTAATAATCATAAAAAAAATCACCTCTTTTAGAGATGATTTTAACACATTTAGAAAAAAAAGGCAATTTATTTTTTTGGTTTTTTTTAAAAAATTATTTATTTTTTAAGAAAAAACTGCGTTTTAAGCGCTTTATTTTAGTAATTTGACAATTTTTGTAAAAATGATTTTCCAACTAATTAAAAATATTTTTCTTGTTTTAGTTGCAAAACAAAACTTTTTGTGTTATAATAAAAAAGCTGTGCTAAGCGGGGAGCTAGTGGTGCCCTGTAACTCGCAATCCACTACAGCGAGGCTGACCAGTCATCTAGGGAAATTTTTGATTTTGTAAGTGCTTTTTAAGAATGTTGAACAAAAGGTCTTGTGCAATTGCTTGCTTTGAACCATGTCAGAGCCGGAAGGCAGCAGCATTAAGAGGATTTAGCAATGTGCCATAAGGTAGCCTTTTGGGAGTTTTTAAAAAGATTACTGCAAAGTTAAAGTTTTTCGAAATGACCGCACAGTTTTTTTATTTATAGAATTTTTTTGCAACAGACCTCCAATTTTGGGGGTCTTTTAATATTTCTTCTTTAAGTTTAAAAATATCAATTTTTGAGCATTTTTCAACAAAATCACAAATTTCTTGTTTTGTAAAAAAAGTTGGCTCTCCTTCTTGATAAAGCCCTGCCCATGGGGTGCTACTGTTGTCAACACCAAAAATTTGCTCCATATCCTTTGCAATTTTTTCATAGTCATTGTAAAGTTCACGCATGTTTACTTTTTTTGTCTTTATTTTTTTGTGGTTTGGTGCAAACAAAAAATAACTAAAAAAATAATAGTCTGTTAAAAGATGAAGATAATACCCCACTTCAAAGTCACTGTCTATTTTTCTGTCGTTAAAATAATTTACTAAATTTACTTTTGTTTCCAAACGTTTTTTTAGTGTCATGTTTGGTGTTTGTGGCTCAGTGTAATGGGCTTTTTCCTTTTCTTCCTGGCTTTTTAGCCCCAAAATGTCAGGTTCTAAAACACCTTGCCTAAAACTTTTTTTGTCGTTAATTTTGTTATATTTTAAAAATTCATTGGCAACAGCCAAATGAACAGCCATGCTTGGCATAGTTTTTTCTCCTTTTAAAGTGGTTTTTGCTTTGGCAAATTTTTTGATCGTGGGTATTTTTCTGGCGTTTTTGATAGTTTTTCAACAATCAAAATATTTCGTTTTGAGTCAATTTCATCAACAAAAAATTCTTGAATTTCTTGTTGCTTTCCACCCAAAATTTTTAATGCATTTTGTGAAATTTCAAGTTCCTCAAAAAGTTTAGAAGATTTGTAAATAACGGCAATTCCACCAACTTTTGTTAGTGGCAAAAGGTATTCCAAAAGCGTGTTTAATGGTGCCACTGCTCTTGCCACTGTTACATCAAAACTTTCTCTGTTTGTTTTTGCAAAATCTTCGGCTCTGCTGTGAATTGCCAAAATGTCTTTTAAGTTTAGTGTTGCAATCACAGAATTTAAAAAATTTACGCGTTTTAAAAGGCTGTCAACCATTGAAATTTTTAGGTCTGGCCTTAAAATTTTTAGGGGAATTGCCGGAAATCCTGCACCACTTCCAACATCAACAACTTGTGCATTTTTTGGCAAACTTTTTGCTGGCAAACAGCTGTCCAAAAAATGCTTTAAAATCACATCCCTCTCTTCTGTTATGGCTGTTAAGTTCATCACTTTGTTTGCATCAATCAGCATTTCAAAAAATTTTTCAAACTGCTTAATTTGGTTTTCACTTAACTCAAATCCATATTTTGAAAAAATTTGTTTTAGTTTTTCCATTTTTCTTTCCTTTTAAAAAATTATAATACAATTTTTTTGTTTAGTCAATCAAATAGTTGCTTTTTTGGGCATTTAATGTTAAAATAACCTTTGTTAAAGGAGAAAATTTATGGAACAAGAACAAATTTCTGCAGAAGAAAAGCAAAAAATTTTGGACACATTTTTCAAAGACGGAAAAATTGAACAAATGCCATCAAAAGCCAGCAAACGCGTGGTTTTGTGGGAAAAAGTTGTGTCAATGATGGAAGACAAAGATTACACCGAATTTGAACTTACAAAATTTTTAAAGCCAATTTATTATGATTTTTGCACATTAAGACGTGACCTTGTAGACAACGGATTTTTAATCAGAGAAAACGGAATTTATAAAAAAGCAAAATAAAAAAGTATGAATTTTCATACTTTTTTTATTAATTTTTTAACTTTACTCTTCTTAATGCCCCACAACACTAACCGTGCCGTTTTCTATGTTAAATGGGAGTATTGTCCATGAAATTATTGCAAATGGCATTCCGTTTTGAAAAATATAGTTGTTTAAATGTTCTTCTTTTATGTTTATGACAAAAATGTAAGTTCCTGCCCTTAGTGCCTGCGTGTTTCCGCTTATTGTCATCAAACTAGAATTAAAACCTTGCAGAACACTTGTTGCATCTTGAGTGGTTCCTGTAAAAGTAAATTCATTGTTTGGCTTGTTTAAACTTGGGTTTGTTAGGGTTTGTTTTCCAATGGTCCATTCAACCGTTTTAAACCCTGCACCATCACTAAACTGATAGTTTGCTGTTGGCGTGAAAATAGCTTTGTAGGTTCCCGCGTTTGTTCCGCTCACCTGTCCTGAAACTGTGAATTTGGTTGTGTCATAAACGGTCCAAGAAACATTTTGTGAATTGCTATTATAAGTTAATGTCCCGCTTTGGCTTGGCAAAGAATTTGTGTCAATGCTTTGCTTTTCTATGCTCCAAACAAGTGTTACCCCATTTGCCGAATTGTCATCAGCCCACTGATAATTCGCTTTTGGCGTGATAACAATTTGATAGGTTCCTACATTGGTTGCACTTTGTGTGCCTGTTATTGTCATTGAATTGCTGTCAAAGCCATTTAATGTTGGTGCTTGCACTGCTCCATTAAAAATGAAATCTGCAGTCAAGCTTGGTTTTGTTAATTTTGCTGGCAAAATTGACCATTTTAGTGTAATTGCTTGGCTGTTGTCATACTTCCACAAACTTGTTGTTGTGTTGTTTAATGTTAATGTAATTGCATAATCTCCAACATTTGTGGCACTTGTGTCTCCACTTAATGTTGCATAATTTAAGTCAGCCGCAACAACTGGGCTAATGGCTCTACCAGTGTATGTAAACTCTTTTGAAATTTCTGGATTTGCAACAGTTTTCATAAGTGTTGGATACTGCCCACTAACAAACAACCAGTCTAAAGAAAGGAAAACATCAGCAAAACTTGTTGGTTTTGTTCCACTCCCACATTTCATGTCATTTAAAGCTAGGCTTTTACAATTAATTTCGTTATATGTTACGTTCGCACCACCTGAATTACCTCTTAAAGTATAATCACTATTACCATAACAATACTTAAGCGTTGCTGTGCAATTGCTATCTACCCACCCAATAATAGAACCCTTTTGCGTTGCATTGCTAGTCATTGTTCCTGTACTATAACAACACGAAATACTAACATTTTTTATATTATCTGCCGAACTTGGGTTTGGTTGCATTATTCCAACAATTCCGCCAATAGTATTAGCAGTACTTGTTATATTACCCTGATTATAACAAAAATCAACATTTAAATTTGCTGTCCTTATATAACACACAATTCCACCTGCAAACCCATTGCTTGCAGAACAACTACCTGTGTTGTAACATTTTAAAACATTCACAACATAATTAGTGTGAACATACCCCAAAATACCACCAGCGATAGATTTATTTGTTGAAATTGCACCTGTGTTGTAACAATTTTTAACATCACAAAAATAATAAACACCACCAACAATTCCTGCGGCGTCATTTCCACCATTTCCTGAAATTGTTGCTTTGTTATAGCAGTTTTTTATGTAACAATCGGCAGTATTTCTACCCAAAATTCCACCAACAGCAGATTTTCCTTTTATTACCCCTTCATTGTGGCAATCTTCAATCTCTAAAAAGCTTTGACCTATGGCAACAATTCCGCCCACATTAGTATTTGAGCTTTCAACTTTTCCTTTGTTGTAACAATTTTTAACTTTCAAAAAATTGCCTGCTGTGTAGGTGTTTGCGCAAATTCCACCTGCTCTGCCTTCAGCATTTGCCGTAACATTTCCTTCATTGTAACATTCTTCAATAATTCCAGTGTCCACTCTGCCAGCTATTCCTCCAGCATCACCACCAGTTCCACTTGTTCCACAAACAACATCACCCGCGTTGCTGCAACTTTTTATGTTAGCAAGGTCTTGCGCCAATCCAATAATTCCACCAGAATCATAGTTTGTGGCTGTAACATCACCTGTATTGTAGCAATTTTCAATTTTGTTTGTGTTTGTGTTTATGACAACAGATCCTAAAATCCCTCCAATATTGCTTTGTCCTGAAACATTAGCAGAGTTGTTGCAGTTAAAAATTGTTGTTTCTGCTGTTGAGTTTCCAACAATTCCACCAATACTGCTGCCACTTGCATTAACTGTTCCTGTGTTGTAACAATTTTTAATTGTGTGTGTGCCAGATGTTAACCTTCCAACAATTCCACCGACATAGGAAGGTGCATTGATTTCAACTGTGTTATAACAATTTTCAATAATCATTTTGCCCGGTGTGTCTGCATGCCCAACAATGCCACCAAAGTGTCCACCAGAATTACCAATTCCAGAAATTAGTCCAGAATTATGGCAATTTTGTATGGTTAAATTTGAATTATCATATGTAAGACCACAAATTCCACCAGCGTTATGGGTTGCTTGAATTTTTCCTTCATTATAACAATTTTTGATAACAGCATTTCCATAATTATCACCTAAAATACCGCCACGACGAGTGTAAGACGAAGTTGCATCACCAACACCACCTGTGTTGTAGCAATTTTCTATTTTAAGCTCGGCATTCCTATTGCAAAAACCAATAATACCACCAGAATTTCCAGTACAGTTAATTTTTGCTGTGTTGTGAGAATTTTTAATAAAAGCATCTCCATCATTACGGCCACAAATTCCAGCAACATAATTAGTTCCTGTAATCTCACCAGTGTTAGAACAATTCTCTATCGTTAATGTTCCCTTTGAGTAACCAACAATTCCACCAATATCTTCGTTTCTACAATTTAAAGCTCCTGAATTAGAACAATTTTTTATTGTAAGTGTTTGATTTACATAACCAACTAAACCACCACTTATTCTATAACCGGAAATAGTTGCCCCAGTGTTATGACAGTTTTCTATCAACACATTGCCATAGACACTTCCACAAAAAACACTACTATTAAGAGATGTTACCGTGCCAGTATAGGTTATCGTTCCACTGTCGACTGTAAGGTTTTTTATATAACCTGTGCTAATACACGCAAACAAACCTGCTTGGTCAACAAAATTTGCATCTAAATCTATGACAAGATGTGAAATTTTGTGGTTATCTCCGTCATAGTAGTAGGAATATTGTTCATCATTAGGGTTAATCGGTGACCATTCTCTACTGCTTAAATCAATGTTCACTGTTTGCTTAAAGTAGCAGCCAGAAAGAGTGTCATAGTGAGCGCTGATGTAAGCCAAGTTTTCAGCTGATTCAACAAGATAAGGATTGTTGATTGTTCCATTGCCATGAGTGAAAGCCGCTGTTCCACCAGACCATGTGGACACAACACTTGAATTGGGATCATCAGGAGCAATGATTTCTAGATCTGTTTGTGGGGTTTGCAAATTTTTGGAATTTGCTTTACCTATCACATACCCCACACAAACAACTGCAAGAGCAAAAACAACAGCAAAAAAAATCCACAAAAACTTTTTGGATGAAATTAGTGTTTTTAAACTGAATTTTGCTTTCATAAAAAATCTCCTATCTTTTTTATAAAACATTTTAATTTTTTTAAAATTAAAGCATTACAAACGTAGTATACACAAATTTTTTAAAAATAGCAAACATTTTTAAGTAAAAAGTTAAAAAATTTTAAAAAAGTTTGTTTTTGGGTTAAAACTGATTACTAAAAACAAAAAAAGTGCAGTTTTTAACAATACCACACTTTTTTGTTTTTTTAATCATCTTCTTGCGCAAATTTTGTTTTGTAGTAATTTAAAAGAGCATCATCTTCAAAATAGTTTATGCCCATTGCTGCTCTCACCTTTTTTACCGTTTCAGCAGCAACTTTGCGCGCTTTTTCACTTCCGTCTTTTAAAATTTGAATAACTTCATCAATATGTGTTTCATAGTATTTTCTTTTTTCTCGTATTGGCGCCAAAACATCTTCCAAAACATTAACCAAAAACTTTTTTATTTTTACATCACCAAGTCCACCACGACGATAGTGGTCTTTGAGTTCGTCTAAATTTTTGTACTCTGGCAAAAACTTTTCAAAAGAATCTGGCTTTACAAAAGCATCAAGATAAGTGAAAACAACATTGCCTTCAACATGACCTTTGTCACTAACTTGAATATGCAAAGGATCGGTGTACATTTCAAAAACCTTTTGACGAACAACTTCGGGAGAATCGGAAAGATAGATTCCATTACCTAAAGATTTGCTCATTTTTCCTTTGCCGTCAATTCCTGGCAAACGGTGGCAAGCTTTTGAATTTGGCAAAACGCCTTCGGCTTCAACCAAAACATTGCCATAAAGACTATTAAAAGTGCGAACAATTTCACGACCTTGCTCGGTTACTGGAAGTTGGTCTTCCCCTGTTGGAATGTAGTTTGCCATAAAAGCAGTTGTGTCTGCAGCTTGGCTAATTGGATAAACCAAAAAACCTGCTGGAATGCTTTGACCAAACTCTTTTTCTTTGATTTCATTTTTAACGGTTGGATTGCGTTGCAGTCTTGAAACAGTTACCAAATTAAGATAAATGTAAGTTAGTTCACAAATTTGTGGCACTTGAGACTGCAAAAAAATTGTGCTTTTTTTAGGATCTACACCAACAGACAAGTAGTCTAGCGCAACTTCTAGCACATTTTTGCGGATTTTTTCGGGGTTTTTGGCGTTGTCGGTAAGCGCTTGCATATCAGCAACAAAAACATAACAATCGTAAAGCCCTGAGTTTTGCATTTCAACACGTTTTTGAAGAGCTCCAACAAGGTGACCTAAGTGCAATTTTCCTGTTGGTCTGTCTCCTGTTACAAAAACTTTTTTGCTCATAAAATTCTCCTTAAATTTTCTTTTCTTTTTTTAGTATAGCAAAAAAAAACAAACAAAGTCAAGTTAAAAATCAAAAAAAGAGAGAAAATCTCTCTTTTTAAATTATTTTTCTTCTTTTTTGTCTTTTTCCAAAGCAATAATTTCTTTTCCGTCATAGTAACCACATTTTTTGCAAACTCTGTGATTGAGTTTTGGTTCGTGGCATTTTGGACATTCTGAAATTGTTGGACCAGAAATTTTCCAGTGCGCAAAACGAGAATGTGTTCTTGCTTTGGAGTTTCTTGATTTAGGCGTTGCCATGTTTAAATTCCTCCAAATAAAATATATGTAAAAAAATGTTTACGAAAGTAAGTATATACCATTTTTTTTGTTTTGTCAATAATTTTTTAGGTTAAAGCAAAAAAATTTTTAAATAATTTTGTTTTCTACCCCAAAATTGTTTGCCAAAAAAAATGTTTTTTTGTATAATAATTAAGTAAAAAGGAGCAAATTATGAAACTTTGTGCAATTATTGCTGAATATAACCCTTTTCATAACGGACACATGTATCTCATGAACCAAAGCAAACAACTTTCGGGTTGTGACGAAATTTTGGTTGTTATGAACTCAAACTTTAGTCAACGAGGAATGCCAACAATTGTGGACAAAGAAACAAGAGCAAAAATGGCAATTTGTGGTGGTGCTGGAGCTGTGGCTCAGCTTCCTGTTTACTTTTCGGTTGCAAATGCTGAAATTTTTGCAACAGCAGCAGTTAAAACCGTTTGTGCATTTAAAGATGTTACGCACCTTTGTTTTGGCAGTGAATGTGGCGACATTAAAAGCATTGTGGAACTTGCAAAATTTTTGAACATTGAACCTCCATTTTTCAAAAAACTTGTTAAAGAGTATCTAGACGATGGCTACAGCCTTGGCATATCAAAAGTGAAAGCGCTTGGAGAATGCATCCACAAAAATTTTGTTAAGTTTTCGAATCCACAAGTTGTTTTGGAACTTTTGTCTAAACCAAACAACATTTTGGGAGTAGAATATGTTAAAGCACTTTTAAAACTTAAAAGCAAAATCATTCCAATAACAGTTAAAAGACAAGAACCTTACCCAGGTTATGAACTTGATGTTGACTACAAACTTTCATCATCAACAGAAATAAGAAAATCCATTGAAAAAAGCAAACGAATTTGGAACATAAGAAAATACATTCCAAAAAATTCATTTTTTGTGTTTTCTAAACACCTAAAAGAAACAAACATTCCAAACCGTGAAATTTTGGGCCAATGCGTTCTTTACAAACTTCGCACCACCCCAACCAGCGAACTAAGACTAAACTTTGATGTTGTTGAAGGTTTTGAAAACAAGCTTGTTGAAGCGGCAAAAGAAAGCACAAATTTGGACAACTTTTTGGAAAAAGCTGTTTCAAAAAGATATTCTCAAAACAGAGTTCAACGCATTACAACCGCTTGCCTTTTGAACCTTAGATCAGAAATCACAAAACAAATTTTGGTTCAAGACATTCCGTTTGTTAAAATTGTTGCATGCAAAAATGACAGAAATTTGATTGCAAGCCTTCATAATGCAAAATGCCCTGTTGTAACAAGAAAACTTGATGCCATGCAGGCACTTGAAAACCCTTTTGCAAAAACACTTTGTTTTGCGGAAGACAGAGCAAACTCTCTTTTTCAGCTTTTGATTGAAACATCACAATCAGAACAAATGATTAACGCAGAAAAAAGCGACATTTTTGTAAAAACTTTGTTTGTGAAAAAAGGTGAACTAGAATTTGAAAATGAAACCAACTAAAAAAGAATTTAAGTTAGTTTTTTAACTTAAATTCTTTTTTAAATTTTTCAAGCACTTTGTTTTCAATTCTTGAAACTTGAACTTGAGACACTCCCATAATTGAAGCAATTTCACTTTGTGTTTTGTCGTGATAATATCTCATTATGATAATTTTTCGCTCACGTTTGTCAAGGTTTTTTATTAAATTTTTTAAAATTATGTGATCTAAAATTGTTTCGTCGGTGTTTGGACTTTGGATGCAATCTTCAAGGCTTAAACCTTCATCATCTTCATCAATTTTTGACGACAAACTGACTGGTTTTAGGTTTGCATCCATTGCAAAAACAACTTCTTGCGTGTCAACATTAAAATGTTTTGCAATTTCTTCAATACTAGGCTCATTGCCCTTTTGTGATTTTTCGTCCACAAATTTTTTTATTTGAATTGCAAGGGCTTTTAGTGCTCTGCTTACCTTTATGCTTCCATCATCACGCAAAAATCGCTTAACTTCACCAGCAATCATTGGAACAGCGTAGGTTGAAAACTTTACTCCAAAACTTGTGTTAAAATTGTTGATGGCTTTAACAAATCCAACACACCCAAGTTGAAAAAGGTCATCATAGTCAATTCCTTTGTTTTTGTAACGTTTGATAACACTTTTAATTAATGGATAATTTCGGTTTATAAGGCTGTTTTTTGCTTCTTTGTCACCATTTTGTGCCAAAAGCAAAATGGCTTCATTTTCATCAACCATTTTGAGTTTTTGAAGCCATCAAATTTTTGGGTTGCAATTTTTTTGTCATAAAAACTTTTAATCCACCACTTTGGTTGTGTGAAAGTTTTAGGTCATTCATAAAACTTTCCATAACAGTAAAACCCATTCCAGCACGTTCTTCTGTTGGTTTTGTTGTAAAAAATGGTTGACGTGCTTGCTCAAGGTCTTCAATTCCAACGCCATTGTCTTTAATTTCAATATCAACAAAATCTTTTCCAAGCCCAACAAAAATTTCAATTTTTCCAAATCCATTTGGATAAGCATGAACAACACAATTTGTAACGGCTTCGGAAACTGCTGTTTTAATGTCTGTGATATCATCAAGCGTTGGACTTAACCCAACACAAAAAGCAGCCACAGCGCTTCTGGCAAATCCTTCATTTATAGACAAAGCATCAAACTTTAGATGCAAATGATTTAAATATTTCATTTTTTTCTCCTTCTAATTTAATTTTGGCATAATTTCATAAATTGCAGTCATTTTTAAAATTTTGTCTATGTGATTTGAAGGATTAGACAAAAAAATTGGAATGTTTTTTTCTTTTAGTTTTTTGTATCTTCCAATCAAAACCCCTATTCCTGTTGAATCCATAAAACTTAAATTGCTTAAATCCAAAATTACTTGTTTGCAAAATGTGTTTGAAAAATCTCGGTCTAAATTTTCACGAACAAAACCAGCTGAATTTTCATCAAGTTCGCCAACAAGGCTTATGTAAAGCGTGTCGTTTAACGTTTTTGCATTAACCTGCATTTTTGCCTCCTAACTTTGTTAATTTTACACATTTTTTTGTGTTAAATTTTAATAAAAAAAAGCGATTTTACGCTTTTTGATTAGTTTTTTGTCGAAAACTTAAAGCTTGGACAACACTTCATGCAGTTTTGTTGGGTTAATTAATCCACTGCCCGTTTCGTTGGGAGAAAATGGTGTTTTTGTTGCTGTTTGTTGCAAAAAAAACTTTATTTCATTTGGAGACAACTCAAATCTTGAAAGCATTAAAGCGCAAAGCCCTGCAACAAATGGTGTTGAAACACTTGTTCCTGACATTTTTGTGTAAAAATTTTTTGTGTTTGTTGTTGAAACAATTTCAACGCCAGGCGCAATCAAATCTGGTTTAAAAAATTCAAATGCTGGCCCACGAGAACTAAATTCTGCCGGATAAATTTGGCTTTTGCTGTCAAGTTTTTTTACGCTTCCAACAGTAATCACTTTTGGGCTTGCACCTGGGCTTTTGATGGAACCTTGTTTTGGCCCGTCATTTCCAGCAGCACAAACAACCACAATTCCACTATCCCACAAAGCTTCAGCGCCCTTTATTAATGGGTCATCTTTTGTTTGAACCTCACTTCCAAAACTCATGCAAACAACCTTTATGTTGTAATTTTTTGCGTTATTTAAAACCCAATCCATTGCACGCAAAATGTTGTGTGCAAGTGTTTCACCATTTTTGTCTAGTGCTTTTAAACTAACAAGTTTTGATTTTGGTGCAATGCCTTTAAATTTTCCACCTTTAGCAATTCCATTTCCACACAAAATGCCTGAAACAAAAGTTCCATGCCCATTGTCATCATATGGAAAAATTTTGTTTTGCAAAAAATCTTTAAAGCAAACAATTCTGTTTGTCCCAACAACAAAATCAAGGTGTGGGTGGCATCCTGTGTCAATAACAGCAATCGTAACACCTTGCCCCAAAAAACCTTGTTTATGTAAATCATCAATTTTCAAAAACTTTCGTGATTTTTTTAGCAAAACATCTGATTTTTTTGATTCTAGTGTTTTTTTTACAAACCAAAATTGTTTTACCTGTTCTAACTCTAAAAAATTTAAATTCATCACAAAAATTTGAAAATCTTTTAGACAAAACAACACATTTTTTGCAAAAAATTTGTTAAAAATTTTGTTTGCAAAATCAAAATCACTCACCCAAACAAAAAACTCTTTCATCTCAGTTTTTCTAAAAGTGATTGCATGTATTCCCTTTGCCCAGCATCTAAAAAGGGTGAAATTGACTTGCAAGCATTTTCAATTTGAGTGATGTCAAAAGTGCCTTCTTCTTTTTTTTGTTTTACAAGTTCAAACATTTCAAAAAGCATTTGTTTTTCATCCATTTTTCCATAACGCTTTAAAAATTCTTCAACCAAATCACCATAATCATTTTGAATTTGTTTTGCATCAAACTCTTTGCTTTTTTCTTGTGGTTTTTCTTTTTGGCTATGTTTTGCAAAATCTTTTATGTCCATAAAAATCTCCTTTCACTTATTATTTTATGTTTTCATATATTATTTTGATAAATTTTGGGGTTTTTTATGGATTTAACTAGCATTTTAAATGTAATTTTGTCTCTTTTTAACAAAGATGAAAACAATGCCAATTCTTTTGGTGATGTTTTGTCTAATTTGGCTAAAAACAAAACAAACACTCAAACCCAAGAAAACAATTTGCCTAACCCAAATGACAAAATGTGGCAACTTCCAAACTTTGATTTTTACGAGAAAAGCCAAAAATTTTTGAATCAACAAGATTTTGAAAAAGAAAAAACTGCCATTAACAACACACAGCAAAAACCTTCTTTTAATCCACAAACAATTTTGGAAATTGCAAAAATCTTCCAAGAACTTTTTAAAAAAAATGAACCAAAAACTGAAGAACAAAAATCTTTCATTTCAACACTTAAAAGATGTGATGAAACATAAAAAAACTGCAGGAAGTCCTACAGTTTTTCATTTTTTGTGTAATTTTTGTAAAGAATTAAAAGTGTGTGAAGTGAAATGGCATCAGCAAACACTTTTGCATCATAATTTGTTAATTTTTTAATTTTGTTTATTCTGTATAAAAGTGTGTTTCTGTGCATAAAAGTTTTTTCGCTTGTTTTGCAAATATTTAGGTTGTTGTCCAGCAAAAACTCAAAAGTTTTAACAAGCTCTTGATTGTTTAAAAATTTTTTTATGCCTTCTTTTTCAAAAAGATATCTAAATTCAGATAGTTTTGCTTCACTAATTTTAGATAATGCTTCATCCACAAGTGTTTTGCCGTTACTTTGATTCACTTTTTTCCTCCGCTTCAATGCTTCCTGAAACCATTTTTATTTTTCTTGAAACAATTCCCTTGCAACTTTTTGGATTGCAACAAGTTAAAATAACTGTTTTGTCTTTGTTGTCCATGTCAATAAGTTTTCTAAGTGCTGTGTTTAATGTTAAAAAAGTTCTTTCATCTTTGTTCATTTCAATGTCATCACAAAGAAGGATATCAAGTGGTCTTAAAGCAAGTCTTGCCATTTGAACAAGCCTTCTGTCGCTTTTTGAAAGTCTTACAACACGCTCTTTTTTTAGGTGACTAATTTTAAACTCACTTAGAACAAAATCAATTTTTTCTTTCCATTCTGGTTTTGGCACCTTGTGCACTTTTAATGCCCAAGCAAGATTTTTTTCAACTGTTTTGTTTTCAAAAAACACAGCCTTACTAGAAAGATAGCCCAAATGGACATCATTTAAAAAATCAACTTTTTCAATAGATGTTCCATTTAAAAACACTTCCCCTTCCTTGTGTTTGTCAAGGCCAGCAATAAGCCTTAAGAGTGCTGTTTTTCCACTTCCTTCTTCACCAACAAGAGCAACACGCTCGCCATCTTCAATTTTTAAGTTTATGTTACAAAGAGCCAAATACTCTTTGTTGTATCCCAAACACACATTTTTTAATTCAATCATTTTACTAACCTCACACTAAATATACACCATAAAACAAAAAAAAACAAGCGTTTTTGTGCAAAATGACCAAAAATTTTTAAATTTCACATTAAATTTGCTAGTCAACACAAAAATTTTGTGTTATAATTTAAATATAATTTTTTAAAATGGAGACTATGAAAATGGATTTATTTGATAAATGTGCCAAATATGATGTGGCAAAAAAAGCAAAAGAAAACAACCTTTACCCTTACTTTCACTACCTCAACAGTGGACAAGACATTGTTGTTAACATGGAAGGACACAGGGTAATTATGATTGGTTCAAACAACTATCTTGGACTTACAAGCAACCCAGAAGTTGTTGAAGCAAGCCTTAAGGCCGTTGAAAAATATGGAACTGGTTGTTCTGGTTCAAGATTTTTGAACGGAACTTTGGATATGCACATGGAACTTGAAAAAGAACTTGCAGAGTTTTTGGGAAAAGAAGATGTTGTAACATTTTCAACAGGTTTTATGTCAAACCTTGGAATTATCAGTGCAGTTGCTGGAAGAAATGATGTTATTTTGTGTGACAAAGAAAACCACGCCAGCATTTATGACGGTTGCAGACTTTCTTTTGCAAAAATGCTTAGATATGAGCACAACGACATGCAAGACCTTGAAAGACAACTTCAGTCAATTGAAAAAGACAAAGGCATTTTGATTGTAACTGATGGTGTGTTTAGCATGGGCGGAGAACTTTGCAAACTTCCTGAAATTTGCGCTTTGGCAAAAAAATATGGTGCAAGAGTTATGGTTGACGACGCACATGGTTTTGGTGTGTTTGGTGAAGGCGGAAAAGGAACTGCAGCTCACTTTGGTCTTGAAGATCAAGTTGACATCATTATGGGAACTTTTTCTAAATCACTTGCCTCTCTTGGCGGTTTTATGGCTTGCACACACGAAGTTTGTGAATATGTGCGTCACAATTCAAGACCATTCATTTTTGCTGCATCAATTCCTCCTGCAAACGTTGCTGCTGCTCTCGCTGCCCTTAGATATCTTAAAAAACACCCTGAAATTGTTTTGAACCTTCAACACATTTCAGACTACATGAGAAAAGCTTTGACAATCAGAAACATTCCAATCCGCAAAAGTGATGCCCCAATCATTCCAATTAACACATATGATGATTGGAGAACATTTTACGCTTGCAAACAACTTTTTGACCGTGGTGTTTATGTAAACCCTTGCATTTCCCCATCTGTTCCTGTTGGTGAAGCAATTATTCGAACATCCTACACAGCAACCCACACCGAAGCACTTATGGATGAAGCCGCAGACATCATTAAGGGTGTGTTTGATGAACTTCCAAGTTGTGAATATTTTGAAAAGATGCGTGCCGATTATGAAGCAAAACAACAAAAATAAAAGGAGTTATTTTATGATTTGGCATGAAGAAACCTAAAAAAAAGACCGATTTTGGTCTTTTTTTCTTTTAGCAAACAATAATTGTGGCATTTTCAAGGTTAAATCGCTTGATTGTCCATGAAAAAGTTTTGCTTTGCGTGCCGTCGGTAAATTCATAGTTTGTTTTGTCTATGATTTCTATTGTTATTGTGTAATCTCCTGCATGAAAAGCGCTTGTTGTGCTTCCACTTGTTGTTTGGCACTTTGATGTGTCAAAACTAATTGTTGGGCTTTGATTTTGATTGTTAAATGTTAAATTTGCCGTGACTGTTGGAATGTTTACTTTTGCTTTTGCAATTGTAAATGCTTTTGTGGCACTGGTATTTCCATTATAATTTGTTGTTGCCGCAACAACTGCATACATGTAATAAGTTCCTGCGGGCAATGCCGTTGAACTGGTTACATTTGTCCACGCTGTTCCTCCACTTGTGGAATTTGTTGTGTTGTAATAATAAGTTACTGTCCCATTTCCAGTGTTTCCACTAATTGACGGCGTGGATTTTGTCCCACCATAAGTGTAACCATTCATGTTAACTGTTGGATTAATACTTGCTCGTGATATGGTAAAAGCTTTTGTTGCGCTTGTTTTTCCATTGTAGTTTGTTGTTGCTGCTACAACTGCATACATATAATAAGTTCCTGCATTAAGATATGTTGCACTGTTGACATTTGTCCACGCTGTTCCACCACTTGCGGAATTGCTTGAGCTGTAGTAATAGGTTACACCACCATTGCCACTGTTTCCGCTAACTGACGGTGTGGACTTTGTTCCGCCATAGGTGTAACCATTCATATTAACTGTTGGTGTGATGTTTGCTTTTTGAATGGTCCAATTCACACTTTTTGCTGATGTGTTTGTACCACTCCAGCAATAACCTGTTTTTGGCGTAAAAGTTGCAGAATAAGTCCCCGCATTTTTTTGCGCTGTAACACTTAATGTTAGTTGAGATGAGTTGTAATTGTTCCAATTTGGTGTTTGGTTATTACCATTGTAAGTTAATGTTCCATTTTGACTTGGAACTGAAACACTCTGCAGGTTTTTAATAGTCCAACTAATAGTTAAATCTCCTTGTGTGCAGTCATCCCACATGTAAACAGTTTTTTTATTAAGACTTACAGTACAAGTGTACGTTCCAGCATCTGTTGCTTTTGTTGTTCCACTTAATGTCATTATATTGGCATCATAATTGCTTAAATAATTTACAACATTAATTTCAGACCCAGTTCTGAAAATGTTTTGAGAAACAGTTGTTTTTGCTCGAATCGTTGAGGCAACAGCATTAAGCAAAGCTGTGCCAGAACTTGCTGTGCCAATATTCAAATTTCCACTCATATGATATCGCTTGTTTCCACTAGTGTCGGTGTAACTTCCTTGCCACATATGTAAACCACCTGAAACATACCAAGTTTTACCATTATAGGTAAATGATTCACGAGCCGCAAACTTTTCGGTGTTATAACTTGATCGGTAAGTAACAGCATTTTGAATTTGACTAACAAGCAATGGCCCACGCCAAGTTGAATTGTTGTCTATGGCAACACAAACATAAGCAACACCAGAATTTAGTTTTGTGTAAGTTCTTCCATTAAGTTTGCAAATTGTTCCCGTTCCACTCATAATAAGATTATAGTCAGTTATGGCGTTCAACCCAACATCTTCTTCGGGTTCAATAACTTCAAAATCTAAATCTTTTTGTTGTGAATTTAATGCAAGAACACAAACAAGACCTCCACCAACGATTGTAAGAAGAAGAATTATAACAAAAGCACAATATTTAAATTGTAAAATTTTTGATTGATGTTCTTTCATAATTCCCCCCCTTTTTTCCTATAACTATAGTCTACACAATTTTTTGAAAAAAATCAAATGTTTTTGTTTGAAAAACTAAAAAAGTGTTTTATTTTTTCAATATAAAACACTTTTTTGGTTAATAGAAATTGTTTTTCTTAAAAAATATTATATAAGCAAACAATTTGCAACAAATTGATAAAGCGCAGTGACATCATTTGTTCTGCCGGCTTTGATATCAAAATCAAGCTGCCCGGCAAGGTCGAGAATTGATTTTAGCTTTTTAGGAGAATAGTTTTTACTGGTTTTTCTGGCAACTTTTACAGCATACTCTTTTACTGCCAAAAGTTTTGCAATTTCGGCATCAGTTTTTTTTGTTGTTGCAACGTAAAACATTCGCCTAAACACCGCAACAATCATCATAAGCAAATGTTGAGGTTGTTCTTTTTGTGCAAGCATAAGCTCTAGCAATTCATAACTTTTTTGAGCATTTTTTTCAACAACCATGTTTGAAAGTTCAAAAACAGCATATTCAATGTTTTTGTGCGTAATGGTTTGAACATCTTTTTGTGTTATGTTTTGACCACTTTCCTTAAACGCCACAAACTTTTTTAGTTCTTGATCCACAAAAGTCATATTAGCATTGCAATATTCAATCAAAGATTTTGCAGCAAGAGTGTCAATTGTGATATTGTGCTTTTTTAGCCTAAAACTAATTAAATTTAAAATTGTTTGCTCATCAAGTTCGCAACAATCAACCAAAGTGCAAACTTGACTGATTGCTTTGTTTTTTGGCGTGTTTTGGCTGTCTTTAAAGACAACACAAACACTTGTGTTTTGTTTTTCTAAAAGTTTTACGAGTTCTTTAGATGTTTTTTGGTCAAAAGAAATGTCATTTAAAACAACAACTTTTTTTTCATCCATAAAAGGCAAACTTTGGCAGGCAGACAAACAATTTTCAAGCTCAAAATTTTCATCATTAAAAACAGTTATGTTAAGTTCTGGCATTTGGGTTACACAGTGTTTTTCAATCATTTTTTGAGCTGAATCACGCAAAAAAGCATCTTCACCAAAAAGATAGTAGGCTTGATTAATTGTGTTTGCTAAACTTTGTTTTAACTCTGAAAATTTCATGGTGGCTCCTTTTCTCTTATTTTAACACAAAAAAACTTGTTTGTAAAGACAATTTAAAAGATAGCATGCAGCGGTGCATTAAAAATTAACGCCAGCACCAAAAATAGTGTCAATCCACTGATTGTGATTGCCTTTACCTTTGCTCCTGACACATTAAACCTGCTTAGTGAAAACAAAACAACAAACATTAAAAAGATAAATAGTGTGCTTAAATTTGGAACATTTAAGATTGTTGTTGGCCAGCTGGCAATCCAAGAGCTGATGGCATCAACAAGCCAAAAGCCCCACTGAACAACCCATTGCAAAAACCAAAGAAAAGGCATTGCAAGATTAAGCAAAAGCGTTATGAAAAATGCAATGTAGGTGTATTCAAAAATTGGGCCAATCAAAAAGTTTGCAAGAAGTGAAACAATTGAAAAGTAGCCAAATGAATTTATTAAAAATGGAAGTGTTGCAATTTGTGCAGAAATGCTGATTGCAAGCGAAGCCGAAACAAATTTCCCAAGCTTTAGTTTCATTAAACCATCGTAAATTGGACTATACAAGAGTATTATTCCAAAAACACTGGCAAAACTAAGCAAAAATGACAAATCAAACACAAACATTGGATTAAACAACAGCAAAATTATTCCAGCAAGCGAAACTGAATTTAGCGAATCTGTTTGCTTGCCAAAGGCTTTTCCAAACAGCAAAAACACTGTCATTAAACTTGCTCGAAGCACTGATGCCGTGAAATTACACAAAATGCAATAAAAAAGCAAAATCACAATAACCAGCAAAAAAGAAATTTTTGGTTTTAGTCTGCACTTTTGAAAAATCCACATTAAACACAGCATCATTATTGACACATGAAGCCCAGACACAGCAAGCATATGCGAAAGCCCTGTTAACCTGAAATTTTGCTGTAATTCTTCGTCAAGCCCACTGCGGTCACCCACAAACACAGCATAAGCAAGCGCTGCTTGTTCTTCATTCATACTTGCATAGATGGTTGTTTTGATATATTCCCTTACGCTGTCCATGCCACTCATTGTGCCTTCAACAACAGAAACAGCACCATAATTTACGTAAGCAAAGTAACGAATTCCATTTTTGTAGGCAAAAGCAAAAACTTTGTCATCATCAAAAACATTTGTGTTTTTAACATTTGCATAAAACATAACTGTGTCGCCAATTTTGGCGTTAAAAAGTTCTTCTGCTTCTTCTTGAAAATCAGTGGAAGAAACTTTTACATACATTCCAAAATTATCAATTTTGTAAAACTCACCATTTGAGCCACTTAAAGTCATGTCTTTAACAAACAAACTAACCTTTTCTCCCTGCTGTGATGGCGTGCTTGAAGCTGTTGCCACAACAAAATAAGTTGAACTTTCGTTTACTTTGATTTTGTTTTCATTTTGAACTTTGCTAAAAACGCCCAAAAACAACAATGCACCAACAGCAATGCTTAGCAAAACTATTACAAAAAACTTAAGATATCTTCCAAAAAACTGAAAAAAATTGTTTTTAAACGCAAATTTAAAAAGCGCTAGAAAAATAAGCAAGCACAAAATTGCACAAACCACAATCAAATAAGCTGTTTTACCTTGCCTGAAAAGTTCTGCAAGAAAAACTCCAAGCATCAAACTTAAAAAAGTTATAAAAATTGGTCTTAAATGAGCAAACAAGTTTTTTCTTCCTTTGTTTTTTCTTGTATTATATAATAAAATTAATCCTTTGTCTAGACAATTTTAAACAAAAAAAGACAAATTTTGTCTTTTTTCAAGTTTAAAGCGAAAAATCCATTTTTGTTTGTTGATTTTCTGCCACTTCTGTTTTGTTTTTTTCTTCTATCCCTAAAACTTGTGACTTTGGGACAGTTTGTTTTACAAAGCTTTCT
>CAMVKM010000009.1 GCA_947168085.1 uncultured Clostridia bacterium
ATTTCTCCTATATGTTGATTAATGTTATTACCTTTTGCTTTTTGTTTTGTTTTTACTAAATACGTTTTTGTGAGAAAGCCCCCAATAAAGCCAGAAATAATTCCTGCTAGTCCAATAATTAAATCAACTATCCAATTTGCCATATTTTTCTCCTTTGTTAAGTTTTGATATATTATAACACATTAAAGCAAAACATGCAATAATAAAATAAAAAAGCCCAAACCAAACACTTTTATTTAAAGTATTCGATTTAGACTAATTGTGGTGCGGATGAAGGGACTCGAACCCCCATGGTCTCCCACTAGATCCTAAGTCTAGCGCGTCTACCAATTTCGCCACATCCGCAAAATTCAAATATCTTTTATTATATCTTAAATTTTTTAAAAAATCAAGTAGTTTTAATGAAAAAATTTGTTGACTTTATCTTTTGTTTGTGCTAATCCAATGAAGATTTACAAAGATAAATCTTCTTTTTTTTAAAACAGATTTTTAAAAATTCATTTTTTCTTGACATACAAAACAAAATTTATTATAATAACCACATGAAATGTATGTTTTTGTGTAACCCAAATAGTGGAAAGGGAAAGATTTTAAAAAAAATTGAATACATTTTAACAAGACTAAAACAAAAGTTTGAAGAAGTGGAAGTAAAAATCACCAAATCAAGACAAGATTTGTTAAATGAAACAAAAAATGCTTGTTTGAATTTTGATGTTTTGGTTTTTGCTGGTGGTGATGGCACCGTTAATGATGTTGTAAATGTTGTGAAAAACAACAACAGCAACATTGTTTTGGGATACATTCCAACTGGCACTTGCAACGATTTTTCAAAATCAGCAAACATTCCAAAAAACATAAAAAAAGCACTTAATATAATTTGCACTGGCACACCAACCTTTTTTGATGGGTTTTGTGTTAATGGGCGTTTTGGTGTTTATGTTTGCGCAAGTGGCATTTTTACATCAGCAAGTTATAATACAAAACAAAAATCAAAACGTTTTTTGGGAAAACTTGGCTATTATTTCCACTCATTTAAAGAAATTTTTTCTGCAAAATCGTTAGACTTAACTTTTCAGCTAGACAACAAACCACCACAAACGCACAATTCTGTTTTGTTTTTGCTGATGAATTCATGCTCTGTTGCCGGTTGGAAATTAAACAAAAATTCAAATGTTCATGATGGCAAAATGGATTTTGTTTCGATTGAAACAAAAAGAAAAAGCAAAAAATTGGGCTTTAGAGCACTTCTTGTTATTGCAAAAATGTTTTTGTTTGGCGTAAATTCAGTTAAAAAAAGCAAATTGGTAAAGTTTGAAAAGTTTTCAAACGCAAAACTAAAAACAAAAGCAAAAAGCACAATTAATGTTGACGGTGAAAATGGCGGAACTGGTGAAATTGATTTGGAAGTAAAAAAAGATATGTTCAAAATTTTTGTAAAAAGGTGAAATTATGGAAAATACAAAAAAAGGATGGAATGCACTGGCAAAATACAAAAACATTGCAAACAATTTGTCTACCGCAATGCTTTTTTTCAGTTTTTCAATTATTTTAGAGTTTTTGTCTGGCTTACTAGTTTTTAAAACCTTTCCATCATATTTTCTTTTTGGTCTTGCAATAATATCAACAATTGCTTTTTTAATCTTTCTTTTGCCAGGCAGGTGGACACGTTATGTTGTTGCAACAACATTTTTGCTTGTGCAAATTATAATAACAATTACCAACGACATTTTGTTCCACAGCACAGGTGAAATTTTTACTTTTGAAAAATTGGCCCTTGCAAGTGGTGGGATTAGCGTTTTAGATGCGTCGCTCATAAACTTTTTTCACGTGTTTGTTTATGTTTTTGTGTTTGTTGCTTTTTGTGTTTGTTTGTTCTTAGTTCCAAAATTTACAGCCACATTCAAGGCAACACGAAAACAGCTTACATCAATTTGCCTTGTTTGGATTTTTGCTTTAACAGGATTTGCTGTTGGTTTGGGAGCAAACTTCAAGCAAAATGGCACGCTGTGGATCAATCAATTTCCATCAACACTTGCTTGTGAAAGTTATGGCTACTATGGTTTTTATGCTCCAAACGGCATAAAATATGTTTCATCTTTTGTGTCTCATCAATCTATTTCTGACGAAGAATTTGCTGAAGCTGAAAAATTTGTTCAAGAAGGAAAAATTCTAGAATCCAATTATATGACTGGCGTAAGTGAAAACAACAATTTGATTGTTATTTTGGCCGAAAGCGTGGATATTGCTGCCATTGACCCTGTGTTTACTCCATTTTTGTACAAACTTTACTTTGAAGATGGACTCTACCTAAAAAATTACTACACCGAAAACAAAACAAACATGTCCGAAGGTCTTGTGCTTTTTGGAAATTATGGAGACAAAAAGAATCTTGTGAACACACCTCAGGCCGCCGAAGTTGTAAATCAATTTTCACTTCCAACACTTTTCAAACAAAAAGCAGAAAGTGATGGTGTTGATGCAAAGGCAAATTACTTTCATGGCCTTATGGCAAACTTTTACTCTAGAAACCTAACTTTTACCGCAGCAGGTTTTGATGAACTTGTTTTTGCCGACCAACAAGAAGAAGAACTAAAAGAATACAACAAACAAAACAATCAAGATTATTATTTCCATTGTGCAAGTTGGGAATTTTTACGTGATTCAAACTTTGTTGAATTTAACTTAGAAAAATTAATACCAAATGAAGGCCGATTTATGTCTGCCTATGCAACAATCACAACTCATGGAGCATACAAACTTAGAGATTGTGTAAAACCTTACTATGAAACACTTTTAAGTGACGAAACAAAGCTTGAACAACTTTTTGATTTTATGGAGCTTCAAGGTTTTGACCCACGCGGATTAAAAGAAAAAGCAAAAAATGGAATTGAACCATTTTTGCTCTACAAATCGGCAATGATGGACCTAGACAAAACAATGCAAATTATTTTTGAAAGACTAAAAGCCACAAACAATCTTAAAAACACAACTGTTGTTTTGTATCCTGACCACAATGCCTACTTTGATGACTTAAGTTACAACCTTCGTGGAATTTTTGGAAATGATGTTTTTAAGTGCAATGTAAATGCCTACAATTTGGGCGCTGTTGTTTATGACCAAAAAATGATTGCAAAATTTAAGGGCGAGGCAACCTACACAGGTGGCGCCGTTTGTGAGGACTTTGTTTCGGTTTGGGATATTTATCCAACAATTTGCAACGCATTAAATATAAAATACAACAAAAATTTAGCTTATGGAAAAGATTTGTTTGGAAATGAAAAACACATTTTTATGACATTAAAAGACAGCCAATACATTTTTAATGATAAGTTTTATCATTACGGACAAACTTATGCAATTAAAGATGATTTTGATGAACAAGAAAAACTAGAGTTTGAACAAACTCTTGAAAAACTTTTGTATAGCAAACTTTTGCACGACAAACTTTATTCCGATTTGAATTCTTTTAAAAAAATTTTAGAAATTTAAAACAAAGTTTGAGAGGAAAAAGACTGGCAATTTGAAGAATTGCCGGTTTTTTTGTATGCAAAAAGGTGATTGAATGTTTTGTTGAATGCTTTGTTTTTTTATGAAAAAAATATATTATAATGTTTATGGAAAATTTTTAAAATTAATTTGTTAAAATCAAGGTAAAAATGAAAATTTTATGTTATAATTAAGTAAATTCAAGCAAAGGGGGTTGGTAAAAAATGAATGAAGTGGCCAATAACATTGTTTTTAACGCGACAATTTGTATTCTTGGAATAATTATTTTTGCTATTCATGCTGTAATCATTTTAATAAAAAAAGGAAAAAAGAAAGATGAAAAGCGTCTTCTAGATTTTTTGGTGTTAACGATTATTCATTTTTCTTTGTATTTAATTTTTACTCTTTTAAAATCTTCTTATTCAAGCAACGGGTTTATAACTGCGTTTTACACAATTTTTTACATACTCAACAATTTGGAAGTGTTTTTGCTGTTTAGATATGTGCAGAGCTATGTTTCACTTTCGGACAAAACAAACAAAATAATGTTTTTGAGCAATATTTCGCTGCTTTGTTTGTTTGTGTTTCTTGATGTGATCAACATTTTTACGGGCATATTTTTTACGGCGGAAAATGGAGTTTACACAAGAAGTAGCACAATGATAATTTCTCAGATCTATCAGTTTGTTTTGTTTGTTTCCATCTTTTTCCTGATAGTGTTAAACAAAAAGCTTAATGTTCGTGAAAAAATAGCATTTTCGACGTATTGCCTTTTGCCTTTTGTGGCAATCATCTTGCAGAATTTTTTTATGGGGTATGCAATTGCTTACGCATCAATTATTGTTGCTGTTGAAATCTTGTTCGCATTTTTGAATATTGAAAAAACTCTTGAAATAACACAACAAGAAGAGAAAATCAAAGAGGCACAAACAAAAATTATGCTTTCTCAGATAAAGCCACATTTTGTTTATAACTCTCTTTCTTCAATTTCAACTTTAATTGAAATTGATCCAAAAAAAGCACAATCAGCACTTGATGATTTTACTGAGTATTTACGAAGAAATTTGGCATCACTTACGGAAACACGATTAATTCCTTTTGAAGATGAACTAAAACACATAAAAACCTACATCTCACTTGAAAAAATGCGTTTTGGAAACAAAATTAATGTGATTTATGATATTCAGACAAAAGATTTTTCAGTGCCACCACTAAGCGTTCAACCCGTTGTTGAAAACGCAATTAAACACGGAATTTTAAGAAAAATTGATGGTGGAACTTTGATTATAAAAACTCGAAAGAAAAATTTTTCCTTTGTTGTTGAAGTAATTGATGATGGTGTTGGATTTTTCCCAGGAAATGTTCAAGATGATGAGAACAGACACTTTGGCCTTAATAATATAAAATATCGCATAGAAAAAATTTGTGATGGGCACATCCTGGTGGACAGTGAGCCCAAAAAAGGAACACATGTGACAATAACTTTTTATAAATAGGAGAAAAAGATGAGAATACTTTTGGTTGATGATGAAGAATTGCAACTTATTCGTTTGGAAAATGCGGTTAAAAAGGTTTTGCAACAAAACAACGATTTTTTGTGTTACACAAATCCTCTAAAAGCATGGGAAGATAATGCCCTTAAAAAAATTGATATTGCTTTTTTAGATATTGAAATGCCAGAACTAAATGGAATTCAACTTGCAAAAAAATTAAAAAAAATCAATCCACTTGTGAACATAATTTTTGTAACAGCCTATGATAATTATGCTTTAAATGCTTATCAAATTCATGCATCGGGCTATATTACCAAACCAGTTCGTGAAGATAAAATTAAGACAGAAATTGAGGGACTTAGGTTTCCAGCACAAATTGAATCATCAAAAAAATTGCAAGTCAAGTGTTTTGGCAACTTTGAAGTGTTTTGCAATGGTGTGCCACTAAAGTTTCAACGAAGCAAATCAAAAGAATTGTTTGCCTATCTTGTTGATCGTGAGGGTGCGGCAATAAATGTTAATGAACTTAATGCAATTCTGTGGGAAGATGAAGACCATAAATCATATTGCAGAAATCTTATTGCAGACATTCAAGCAACACTTAAGAGCGTTGGTGCGAGTGAAGTTTTTGAGAAAAGGCACAATGAGTGTTTTATTAATCCAAACTTGATTGATTGTGATGCTTATGAATACAAAAAAAACAATCCCAATGCAATCAGAATGTATCGTGGAGAGTATATGGAACAATATCTTTGGGCTGTTTTTAAAAATGATGACTAATTTTTTTGTTTAAAAATGAACGAGTTGCACTTTTGTTGCACTTTGTGTGATACACTAAGATCAGAGTAATATTACATATTACAAAATTTACGGTTCAAAGAAAAAGCAAAAAGGGGCAAGAAAGGAGTTAGAAATGAAAATTAGTGAAACAATTAAACAGTTAAACGCCAACCAAAAAAAAGCTGAAAAAATCATTCAAAGTGACCAAACAGTGTCTTATCAGCAAGAGGCAAAAGCAAATTTTGACCTAACAGCAAAGCAAAAATATTTGTTTGACTTAACAGCAAAGGCAGTAATTGCTTCTGCAAAAAGTCAAAACGAGGTTATTTTGAAAGATATGCTTGGGCTTGTTGACCTTCAAAAAAACGAGGTTGTGGGACAGAGCAACTATGTTGTTATAAGTTCGCTTAAAAACAAAGCCGACAATTTTGATTATGACAAAATTGAAAATTATTTTGTAAAAAATGAAGAAAAAGCATTAAAAGCCATTGAAAAAGAACTTAAAGAAGTTGTTGCGCCAAGCGTTGCAAGTGAAAAAGAAATTAATTTGGGATTTTCAAAAGACGTTGTTGACAGGGTTCACAAAAACATTCCAAAAGATCTAGCCTCAAACAAGGAAATTTCAAATGCAATCAAATTTATTGACAAAAACTATGAAAACTTCACAGACTCATTTAAGAACATGGAAAGTGATCTTGTTGGCAATATGATTGCAATGAAAGGTCAGGAAAATGTTTTTATGACTGCTCCAGCAGGTTTTGAAAACATAGACAAACCAAGTTTTGCAAAATTTCCACAACAAGAAAACAATTCCCAAAACAACCCAAACTTAGTTTATGGGCTTGAAAACCCAGACATTGTTTCAGATGTTGCTTTTGTTGATGACATTTTTGAATTGCAAAAATTAAGACAAACAGACCTTCAAATTTCAAAAGAAAACAAAACTTATTTAAAGTCAATGTTCAAAGAGTTTGACAAAATGAAACTTTACAAAAAATCAGAACTTTTGGAAGATGACAAAAAGTTTGCTTTTCAAAATATGATAAAGGCAAAAAACTCAATTTATTATTCTTATCAAGACTTTCCAAAACAAGACTATGTTGAAGATGGAGTGCGAATTCACCTTAGTGATGAGCAGTTCAAACAAAAACTTGAACAGCACTACAAAAAATTGCCAGGACAAGTTGAACAATACAAACAAGAAAAAGCAAACATTGAAAAACTTTACAAAATGATGGATGAGCATGAAAGTAAAGTTAAAACAGGAAGCCCAACTGAACAGTTTTATCTTGCAAAAACAAAAGACGCAGGAATTCAAATGGTGCCAAAATCTTTGAAAGAAGATTATGAAAAAATGGCAAAACTAAATTCAATTTTTGCCGTTTATGAGTTTGTTGTTGATAACAAACTTGATGTTGATGATTTTTTGGACAATCCGCTTCAACATCTTTCGGCAAATGCACAAGACAACATTCCAGCATTTGACTCATTCTTTGCAAACAAGGCACAATTTTTGAAAGACATTAAAGATGATCAGTACATGAACTTCTTAATGTCTGAGGATTTGGGTGCGGATCCAACACAAAAACAAATTGATGCTTGGAGAGAAAATAAGTATTTTGAAAACAACCTAAAAAAGATTACTGGACATATGGAAATGATGAACTTTACAAGGCAACGCGACATTTTGTCCAGAAACTCAAACGATGTTGTTGATGCTTTGGCAAATGTTGAAACTGATGAAAAACTTAAAGAGCAGAATCAATATGTTGCAGAAAAGGCAAAACAAACCTATTTAAACGCTCCTTACAAAGCAACAACTTTCAAAGTGTCGCAGTATTATGCTGACTCAGAAATTTTTCAACGCCTTGCAATTGTTAATGAATCAGATGTGCCAAACTACTTTGAAAGAATGGCAACCGTCAGTTATGATCCAGTGACTTTAACTCAACAGGTTGACAAGCCTTTTGACACAATTTCATACTTAAATGACAGACATTATGAAACAAGATTTGACCTTGCTGCACTAAAAATTGGAACGCTTTTAAAATCTGCTAATGAAACTTTGCCACCTGAACGCAAATTGTCTGCTTTTGCTCAGATTTATGAGGGAATGAACAAACTTTGCTTTTTTAGAGAGTTTGACAGTGTTGTTTATGATGAAAACGGAAACAAAACAATTGATCCAGCTTATCAACAAATTCAAAACTTTTTAAACAATCCCGCACAATATATTGAAGGCCAGGGCATAAATTTAACCGAAGAAGAGACAACATTTTTAAGAGAAATTGCAAACAACAGAAACACTTATGTTTCAAAAAATGATCAAAAAAGTTATGAAAAAAGATTAAAACAAGATTTGAAGAACAAAGAAAAAGAGTTTAACAAAAAAATAACAAACATCTCAAAACACATTCACAATCTTGAAGACCAAAAACACATCATTGAGTCTTTTGCCGGTGATTCAATATTTTTTGAGACAACCAAAGAAGAACTTGAAAAAGTTGGCCCAGAATTGGGGATTAAAGACCAGCAAATTTTGCTTGCAAAAGCGCAAATTGCAAGTCTTAGTTATGAACACGCGCAAAGTCTTAAGCAAGATGTTTTGTCCGGAAAGATTTCACAATCATATTTTGAAAAAAGAGTGCAGCAATTGTTGACATTAAATCCAACAAAAGAAAAAGATTTGCCACAATTGTTTGAAATTGACAAATTTCCAAAAAGTGTTGACAAGTGGATTGCCCAAAGTGTTTACAAAAACGAACCACTTTCAGACGAAGAAAAGAGAATGCTTTATGTTTCTGCAAAAGCAAAGGCTGAAATGGAAAAACAATATTTGATTAAGAATGGGGCATATTGTAATGCTGTTAATGATGAAAACAGACTTGTTGAAAACAATTTGGGAATCAGAAGACCAAACGATGACAGAAAGTTTAAGGTTGATGTTCCACAAAATGTTTTAAAACTTGCTGATGAGTCAAACTTTTTAAAACTTTTTGACAAAGAGCCTTTACAGGCTGAAAACGCTGCTCCTCAGCAAGAAATTTTGCAAAACAATCAGCGCAAGCAAATTTCAATAAATTTAAACGAAGAAAAAGAAATAAACAAATCACCAATTTTAAAATCTGATGAAAAAGAAGTTAAAATTGAAAAAAATTCAATCAAAAACGACATATAACAAAAAAATTCATCACTAAATTTTGAGGGGAAAAATGGAAAGAAGAATGTTATCTAAATTTTATAAAGCATTTTTTGTTGCAGGCATTTTTGTGCTTGCGCTTTTGTGTTTGATTTTTTCAGGTTGTGATAACATTAATGCTAAAAACACCAAAATTTTTGTGGAGAATTATGAAAGTGAAGCCATTGTTGCTCATGTTGGTGAATTTGATTATGACAAATTTAATGTTGTTGCAAGATTTGAAGATGGTTCAACCCAAAAAACAAAACTCAAAAAAGAAATGTTAAGTGAACTTGACCAAATGTATCTGCTTAGAGTTGGTGAGTATGATTTAACACTCAATGCTTTTAACACGACAGGCACAATAAAAGTGAAAATTGTAAGAAAAGATTTTTCTGCTGTGCAATTTCAAAGCAAAACAGTTGTTTATGACGGAAATGTCCATTCAGTAGCGGTTGATGGGAATATCCCAGCTGGAACAACAGTTTCTTATGTCCCATCAAATTCATTTAGTGATGTTGGAACTTACAATGTGACTGCCGTTTTAACAAATCCAAATTTTGCCACAACATCATTTAAAGCAACTCTCACAATTCAAAAAGCACAATATGATATGTCTGATGTTTCTTTTAGTTCAAAAACAGTTGACTATGATGGGATGATAAAAAACCTCACGATTTCTGGGAATCTTCCAGCAGGAGTTGATGTTTCTTACACAATAAATGGCAGAAAGGGAAATTCTGCCACGAATGCGGGTGTTTATGAAATTGTTGCAAGTTTTTCAGGCACAAATTCAAACTATATGGAAATTGAAAGCAAAACTGCAACACTGACAATCAGAAAAGCTCGTTACAATATAAGTGGGCTTAACATGGAAGATGTAAGAAGCACATATGATGGGTTAAGCAAAAGCGTTGTTCTGCAGGGGAGTGTTCCAAATGCATTAAAGCTTTCTTACCAAATAAAGCGAACCAAAGATGCAGATAACAACGATGTTTCTGAAGATTTTCACGATGGAAATTCAGCAACAAATGCGGGGACATATTTGGTTATGGCAACTTTATCATCAAATGACTCAAACTATGAGGAAATCAGTCCTTTTAGCGCAGAGCTAAAAATTGATAAAGCCGGTTTTTCACTTGAAAATATTGGGCTAAAAGTTGCCTATTTTGACTATGATGGAAATGTCCATTCCTTGGCGATTTTTGGTGAACCAACTCTTGAAGAAAGTCAAAAATATTCTAACATAACTGTTTCTTACACAATTGATGGAGAGGAAGGCAACTCGGCAACCAATGCCGGCAGACATCTTGTTGTTGCAACAATTTCTCAAGATAATCCGAATTATGAAAACTCATTCACTGTGTCAGACTATCTTGTTATTGCAAAAGTTCAATACAATTTAAACTTGTCTTTAACCAACAAAACAGCTACTTACACTGGTGAAAACATATCTCTTGATTTTGATGGTGAAATGCCTGAAGATTTCAGTTTTTACTATCAAATCCAACAAATTAAAAATGGCGATGGAGATGACATTGAAGGCGCAATTTTGGATGGGAACTTTGCCACAAATGTTGGAACATATATTGTTTCACTTTATGTTGTGTCTGAAAATCCAAATTATGAAGATCCAGAACCTTTGAGTGCATTGCTTACAATACAGGGGGTGGATTAATATGAAAAAAACAAATTTAGCAATTTTAACCCAACTCGTTTGTGTTGTTTTGGCGTTTATGTTGTCATTTTTGATTTTGTATACCAACAAAACACTTTCATTTCTTGAGATTTTAAAATGGACGCTGTTTTTCTATGTGTTTTTTGCGCTCTTTTCACTGGCAATCTTTTCCAACAAATTGTTTAAAGACAAAATTCAGGTTTTGATTTCTTTTGTTTCAACAATTTTGGCAATCGGAATGTCGCTAGGTTTTGTTTTGTTCGCTCTTGTTGATTCAAAATTTAATTTTTCAAAAATCGACTGGCTTGTTGCAATTCAAAAATCAGTCAACCTTGATTTAACCTTTTTGGGGCTTGTGTTTTTGATGGCTGTTTTGGCTGTTGTGTTTTATTGCACTGTTCTTGACAGAAGATTCATATTGTTTTTCAGAGGTGGAGTTTTTGGAAAGGGAAAACTCAAACAAATTAATGCCAACCTTGAAAACTCACACTGGCTTTCAAAAGAAGAACGACAAAAGATTTTTAAGCACTACAAATTTTCAGAGCTTTCAAATGTAAAAAAAGATGGTGTTCCAGTTCTTTCAAAACTTAATGAAAAGGGTAAAGACATGGAAATTGCTTTTCAAAACCCTTGTCATGCACTCATTATTGGCTCAACAGGTTCAGGAAAAACAACAACATTTGTAAATCCAATGATTCAAATTTTGGCAACAACAAAAGCGGGGTCATCAATGATTGTCACTGACCCAAAAGGTGAACTTTTTGCCTTTCATTCAAGCTACTTAAAATCTCGTGGCTATGATGTTAAGGTTGTTGACCTTCGTGACACATACAATTCATTCAGGTGGAATCCACTTGACAGCATTTGGGATTTGTATCAAGTTGGTGTTAATGCTCAGGACAATGTGTTTGAAAGAACAGACGACGTTAAAACAAGCGGACTTGTTTTGGGTGAACCAGAACCGGCGTTTAAAAAGGTTAAAGTGTGGTATGAGTTTGACGGAAAAGCTTTTGCAAATCTAGAAAAACTTGTTGAGGCCATAAAGATTTTCAAAAAGAAAATTTTTGATGAAGTTTATGAAGACCTAAATGACCTTGTGAGTGTGCTTGTTCCAATTGAAAACCCAAGAGATCCAATGTGGGAAAAAGGCGCAAGAAGCATTGTTTTGGCTGTTCTTCTTGCAATGCTTGAAGACAGTGAGGATGAAACTTTGGGAATGACCAAAGAAAAATTTACTTTCTTTAACATGACAAAAATTTTGCAATCTTCAAATAATGATTATTTTGATTTGAAAAACTATTTTGGAGGACGAAGTTTGTTGTCAAAAGCACTTTCTCTTTCAAAACAAGTTTGTGATTGCGCTGAACAAACAAGGGCGTCTTACATGAGCATTGTTTATGAAAAACTGACAATGTTTAATGATGCGGGAATTTGTGCTTTAACTTCAACATCAGATTTTTCAAGTGCGTCTTTGGCAGACAGACCAACGGTGTTGTTTTTGAAAATTCCTGATGAAAAAGACACAAGACACAATCTTGCTTCAGTGTTTATTTTGGATATTTACAAAACTCTTACAAAAGTTGCAACCAAAAACGAAGATTTGACATTGCCAAGAAATGTTTACTTTATTTTAGATGAGTTTGGAAATTTGCCAAAAATTGAAAAATTTGACAAAATGATTACTGTTGGCCGAAGCCGTAAAATTTGGTTTAGCATGGTTGTTCAATCATATGCTCAGCTTAACAATGTTTATGGTGAAACTGTTGCCGACATTGTAAAAGCAAACTGTGGAATGAAAATGTTTATTGGTTCAAATGACATTAACACTTGCAAAGAATATTCTGATCTTTGTGGAAACATAACGGTTGTCACACAATCTTCAAGCAGTTCAAGTGAAAGTGAAAGCACAAATCTTTCAAACCAAATTCAAACAAGACCACTTATCTATCCGTCAGAACTTCAAAGACTCAACAAACCTGGTGATATTGGTCACGCAATTGTTGTGACTTTTGGAAACTACCCATTAAAAACCTTTTTCACACCAAGTTTCAAAGTGCCATTTTATGTCACAGGGAAAATGGACACAGACCACCTTTTGCAAAACTTGTTTGAAGAAGAAAAAGTTTTTTATGATGTGAAAAGAAGAAATATGGTTGTTGCAGAACAAATGGAGCAAAACAAAAAACTTGCAAAATATGTGCTAACAAAACAACAGACAACGAAAAATGATGCCAAGAAAAACGATAACGAAAACGAGCAAGACACAGAATGGACTTCAGATGTTGAAATGCTTGCCAAGATGTTTAATGAATTCAAACAAAAAAATCCTGATGCAAATTTGCAAGATTTTTTAAATCAACAACAAAAAGGAGGCAAAAAAAAGAATGAAAAACGTAAAAAATAGATTTTTAATATCTTTTGTTTTAACAGTTTGCGCTGTTGTTTTTGCTGGTCTAACTTTTTTGATTTTGCCTTCTTTTAGTGGTAAAACCTTTGCGGTGGATGATGAAATAAAAGTTGGAATTGAGGCTGATAATTATGATGTTCAGTCAAAAATGGCAATGCCAGACAGTCAAAACAACATAAGATTTTTTATCACAGCAACAAGTGTTCCAAGTGCTGGAAATTCAATCACAATTTACTATCGAACTCGTGACATTACTGCAGTTGCAAGAAATGGTGATTATGAATCCGTTAACTCAACTTGCACAATAAATTCAGACACAGAAACTCAGGCGGATGGCTCAGTTAAAGTTGGGTTTGCTGTTAAGGTTAATGCCAGAAACTATAATGTTGTTTTTGATAATGCAAACCACATAAACAAGTTTTTAATTGAAATCTACAAAATTGAAGGAAATGCAAGCATTGAATCTGGAAAAGAATCCTTGTTTTGTGCGTGCCGAACTTCAATGACTTATGATGCGACAAGCAATGGAACTTATCACTTTTTTAAAGATTATGACATTTTAGAACAATATCGCATGCGTGATCAACCAGTTGGAAAAGATGGCGATGGTTGGCTTATCTACAACAATATTTGGATGTTTTCTGACAAGGATGAACTTGTTCTTTACGATAAATACATAAAAACTCTGTTTGCAAAACCTTATGTTTCAGGTTATGGGAAAATTGACGAAGAAAGTTGGTTTGAAGGTTGGGGCGCCAATGCTCAAATGCGACTTCAGGCTGACAGCGCAAGCGAAAAAAGGAAAGAAATCCTTTATTTAAGTTTTGATGGTGGATTTGACAACACAAAATTTAGGTTTGGCGACTATAAATCAGATGATGACATTGAAGAACATGATTTTTACACAAAGTCCATAACATACTCTAAACTTCCTAGTGAATATGGAAAACTGAAAGAAATGTGGTGTGTTCAGTGGGACTATGAAACACTGAACAGACATTTTTATGTTAATCTTCACTCAAATCAGGGGGTGCGAAGATTTAAAGACTGGACATTTGGAGTGCTTTTGTATGATGACAAAAGACCAGAAATTGTTTCAGCCTATGCCGACCAAACACAAGGGCTTACCAAAGATGACAAGTTTTATATGCAAATAAAATTTTCTGAACCTGTTCAAGTGATAAATCAATCTTCCCTAAAACTTACTGCGCTCATCGGACAAAGACCTGTTCAACTGTCTTATTTTGACGGAAGTGGTTCAGACACATTGTGTTTTGTGATGGATTTAAACACTTTGAACTACAATGGAATAATAAATTCTTTTACATTAAGCAAACTTGTTGGTTCATCTTACATAAGAGATTTTTCGCTTGACAACAACAGTTTTGGAAATTTCTCAAGTGATGGAAGTTTGATGCCTGAATATTCCGCAAGAATTCTTTGCGGGCTTGATGTAAGAACTCCAATTATTGGAGATATAACGGTTTCGTCAAGCACACAAAAATCATTTGCAGCAAGTTTTATTACAGAAGATGTTGACAATGGAACTCTTTACTACTCTTGGACAAAATCTGAAGATGAACCATTGTCATATGATTCTGTGCTTGAAAATATTGGGACACAAAGAGTGGTTGTTAATGGTGAAAACTACAATGGTTTATATTATCTTCACTTAAAACTTGTAAGCAGTTTTCAAAAGGAAGCCACAAAGTGTTTTGGTCCATACAAATTTGACAACAAGGCACCAGCAACAACTGTTGTGTATGATGCTTCTTCAACCTTAAAATCAAAAAAATTCACAATAACTTGTGTTGATGAACCATTGGAATGCCCAAGTGGATTAAACAAAATTTATATAGTTATAAAGGATGTTTCAACAAGAGCCATAACTTTGGATTCTAACAACGAATTTGTTTTAACTGCAGAGGGTGCGGGTTTTGCTGAAGGTGAATATGGCATCAGACAAATTGCTTTTTATGCAACAGACAATCTTGAAAATATGCCAGACATTGACAGCTTGGATTATAAAACCTACAGATTTGACACTCGAGATGTTTTTGCAAGTGAAATTGAGTCAGAAAATGAAACACTTTACAACGAAAATGCACAAATTGGAGTGCTTTTGAGTGAAAATGAAAATGCTGTTTTAAAAATCACAAACAAAGACATTCTTAATGAACAACTTGTTTTTGAAAGCTTTATTGATGTTGGCAATGATACGGCTGTTGACAGCGAACTTTATCAGGTTGTGTTTAGTGAAAACAACAACCAAGAAGGCGCAACAGAAGAAAAGTTTGCAACACTAACTTTGCTTGCTCCAGTAAAAGCAGGTGCCTACAAAGTTCTGTTTAAAACAAATCCAGGCAACCAAATAGCAGAGTATTACATTGTGGTTGGTTATGGAAATGAAGACACCCAAAACTTTTTGGAGATACAATCAAATCAAACGCTCATAAACAAAGTTTATCAACTGAGCAATGAATATTCTTCACTTTATTATCTTGATGTTTTTGACACCATAAACACACAAAAATATGGCGACACAAAAAACAGAGCATCATTTTCTTCAAAAGAAAAGGCATTTCAATATGTTCTTTTCAGGGAATATGAAGACATTTGGATGGTAACTCTTTCACAAGATCAAGCCGATTGGCTTAACTCTGGAAGTGTTAATGGTTATATGAAAGCCAGCGGCGAAGACCAGGTTGCCCAAGCTGGACAAATTTGGATTAGATACAAAATGAAATCTTGGACTTTTGAATCAAGAGAAAATGCTTGGCACTATTATTACTATGGACTTTCAGGAAGTGATCAAAACATTAAGCCAACAAGATTTTCAGTTAATTTGCAAGATGCGTTGCAATCTGTTGCCAACACAATTTGCGAAAGTGGTGAAGATGTTTATCTTATTAATGGAAACGGAATCCCAACGCTTGAAGCAGGGCAAATGCATTACAATCCAGAACGCATAATCAAAACAAAATGCCAAAGTCAATTTGAAAATGAAATTTCTTGGCTTGGTGATGAAAGCATTTATTCGTCTTTTGTTGATTTGAGTGGAAAATCTTACAAAATTTGTGCTGATTCAACAATAAGTTTAGACAATTATTCAAAACTTTACTACAAAAAGAAAAACACGCAAGAATCTCAATATACTGAAATCCCAATAACATATGATGGTGTTAATCTCAAATCAATTCTAAGTTCAAGCGGGGTTTACACTTTTTGTGATGTTGACAAAAATGGTATAAGAATTTTTGATGTTTATGTTGACTATGATGCCCCAGAATTAAACTTTTCATTAATAATGGTTGATGGAACAAATTGGAATTCAGTTTTAACAATCACCAGTGCTGGCAGAGTTTTTTATGGTAAAAAAGCATCACTCAACAACATTTCGCTTGAAGTTGATGATTACTGCTATGTTGCGGTTTACAAATATTACCGAGCAAGTGCAAATGTGCTTTTAAATGTTTATCGTCAAGAAGACTTTTTAAGAAATTCAATAATTCTTGAAAATGGTGAGTTTGAAGTTAAGATTGGCGACAGGTCAGGAAACAGTTATTCATTTTTTGTGTTTGTAAATGATGAAGATTTGTTTGTTGATGTTGTTCAAGTTGCAAACTCTTACATTCTTGTCAATTGCAACAGACAAAGTGAACAAATTGACTTTTATGAAGTTTACTTGAACAACAAACTTATTGCAAACACTTATGCTGCATCTGCAAAATATATTGAGGGTGGAGTTTACAGAATTTTTATTCAAGATATTTATGGTGGCGTGTTTAATCAAACCATAGAATTCACAAGAGAGTATCCAGTTGTTGCTTGGAAGTATCTAAAAGACAATTCATATGTTTTGTTTGATGAAACACAAGCAGAAGATGAGATTGCCCCAATGAGTTTAACTCAAACAGAAGTTTCACAGTATATGATTATAACAAACACAAGTTTGCAGTTTGTTCTTCCTGCTGATTATGATTTTGCTTTTGATGGGGTTGTGCCAACCTACACACAAAATGCTGTAACAGGAACCATCACCTTTACTGGGAATGGCACAGGTCCTGAAAGCTTTGTTTTAAAAGTGTTTTATTCAGCATATCCAGACATTTTTGTAATCTATAATGTCAGCGTTGACACGGAGGCTCCAATTATAAGCGCAAGTCTGCAAACAAACAGTTATAATTTAAAATTTATTGATGAATTCCTTAATCATCTTGATGAAAAAGAAATTGGTGAGGTTTTAACACCATCAACAATTGCTTATGATTTGGAGAAGGGCTCAACCTATTCAATTAACAACAATCAAACAATTTCTTCTGATTTGGTTTACTTGAATTTTAGTGACAACACGGGGTTTGTTTTTGTTGATATTTTCCTTGATGATGTGCTTTATTCTTCAATGAAACAAACACTGACAACAGTTGTTTCAAAATATGGAACCTACAAAATTGTTGCAAAAGATAAATATGGCAATCAATCAGAATTTATATTTACAAACCAAAAAACCAATGCTGTTGAACTTTTTGTTGATGAAGTTAGTCAAATAATTGATGAAAGTTGCTTTAAAAACTTTGATTCAAATGGAAATTACACAAAGGTTCAATATGGTAACAAAAGTGTTGAATATAAAATTAACACGCAAGGCTATGCTTACTTTTTTGCAACATTTGCCGAGCAAAAACACTTTTTCATACTAAAAATTGAAGAAACGACAATAAGTCAAGTTGAAATTGTTGTGTATGAGGATGACAATCAAAAATCTTTTGTTTATCAAACAAAGCAAAACACAACCTTTGAATTTGAGGACACATTGCTTCATTCATATCAAATTGTTCAAGGCCTTTCAAGCTTTGTAAAACAAAACACTGATGGATCAATTTCTGTTTTGTTTAATGCATTAGACAATTCTGATGATGAACTTTTGATTGAAACGAACATTCAACAAAATGGCAAATTTGAACCAAAGTATTTAAAGATTTCTTTGTCTAAAAAAGAGCCTGTAATCACAATTTTGGATCAAGAAAATCAGCCAATTGAAATTGCTGATGACAGAATAAAAATTAATGGAACATTTAAGATTGATTCAAGTTTTGATGAAACAATTAATTTTGTGTCTGTTCAATTTTCAACTGTTGGAGATTTTGATGACGCCGAAAACATTTATGAAACAAACAAAGTTTTTGAAAATGAGGGAATTTACAAAATTCGTGTTAAAAATGTTTATGAAGTTGAAAAATCTTTTGAAATAATGCTTACAAACAACTTTGTTGTGGTTGCGATGATTGAGCATAAAGACGGCACAAAAATGGAAGACATTTTGGATAACATCTTGTTTTCAAACTTTAAAATAAATTTTGTTGCCTACAGCAGTGATGCAACATTTGTTGTAACAAAAAATGGTGAAGAAATTGAGGTTAACCCAACATTTAGCAAAGATACATCAATTTTAACAATAAGTGGTGACGGAATTTATGTTTTAAATGTTTTTGATGGCTTTGGAAACAATCAAACGTTTACCGCTGAAATTAAAAACATTAACCTTGAGTTTGATGATGAACTGTTGTATGGTTTTAATTCAAAAGCGCAAAAAAATTACACAAACACAAAAGTGTCAGTAAATGAGCAAAAACTTTCAAATTTTGCTTATCTTGAAATCACTTTTGGTGACACAAAAACAATTGTTTATGACATTATCACAAACTCTCAACCTGAGCCAGAAAACCTGTCCGAAATTATAGGACTTAATGGTGATGGTGAATACGTGCTTACTTTGAAAGACAAGTATGGAAATGCTTGTTCAAAAACAATTTATTACAAGGGAACACCAACACTTCAAATTTCAAGGACACTGAGAAGTTCAAGTTTAAAACAGCCTTATTCAATTGAAAAAGCACTTGAAATTGGTGCTTGGGCAAATAATTCTTTAATTTTTGAAACAACTTCAAACAATTATAGTTTTAAACTTGATGGTTCTGTTTCACAATGTCCGCTTGTTCTTGCTTACAATGCAAACAACTATGATTTGAACTTTGTTCACAAAATTTATTACTTAGACGAGTTTGGATTTGAATATGAGTTTGATGCTCATTTGGTTAGAAAATCTATTAGCATTATGCCAAACAATATGCAAGCAAAAATTGTGAATGGTGTTGTGACAACACAAGACCCTGTGAGTGTTGCTGTTTCAGATAGCGCACAAATAACTTACTCTCTTAATGGTGGAGAAGAAATTGCTTATGATTCAACGCAGAAACTTTTGGGAGATGGCGTTTACAGATTTATTGCCACAGATTATGCTGGAAACACTGCAACTTATTCAATAAAACGTGACACTGTTGTTGAGTGCCAATTTGAAGAAACAAAAGCAAACAAAATTTTGCTTAATGGCGGTGTTGCTTCAACAAACAGGGTTGTTTTTAGAGGTCTTAATGGTGATTCTGTTGTTTTGAGCAAGGTTTTCCGTGATGGAGAAAAAGTTGAGTTTACTGGAACAAGTTTTGAAGAAGCTGGTTTTTGGCAAGTTGTTGCAACGGATGCAATTGGAAATGAAAAATATTTTGAATTTTACATTTTAATTCATCCTGTTTCAAATTTTGTTTACACAACACCTTATGAATACAAAATTTCAGAGGTTTGGTTTACATCTGTTTATGGTTCAGTTATTTCATATTTGAATTTTGTAAATCAAAATGAAAACACATCAGATTTTGACTTTTTTGAAGATGGAAGCTACACAGTTGTTATGCAATCAGTGGCAACGGGAGATGTTGATGAATTTTCGTTTACCCTTGACACAACACCACCAAGCATAAACTTGATTGGTTGCAATGAGGGAGAAACAACAAAAGAAGATGTGACAATTTCTGGCTGTAAAATTGGTGACACCGTTTATGTTTACAGAAATGGAGCACTTGTAAAATCGCTGAATGTAACATCAAATGAAACATCAATGCCAGTTATTAACGAGGGCGGAGATTACACCATTGTTGTTGAAAGCGTTTCAGGTGTTACATCAAAGGTTTCATTTAGCAGAAGACATATGCTGAATGTGGCGGCAACTGTCATAATAATTATAGCAACTCTTGTGGTTGTGTTTGTAATGCTTTTTGGATTGGTTCACAGAAACAAAGAAAAAAGTGATATCTAAAATCACCATAGATTTATTTGTTAAATTCTATGTTTATATATATAAAAATTTTATTAATAAGGAGAAAAATTATGGATTTTTTTAGTATGATTGCTGCAATTTCGCAAAATGATTTAAGCAAAGTTGTAAGTCCAGTTATTCAAGTTTGTAATGTGCTGGTTCCAGTTTTGCTTTCTGTTGTTGGTGCCGTTGGTGCCATTTGGTGTATTTACTTGGGGGTTAAGTATGCAAGAGCAGAAGACCAACAAGAACACGACAAAATGAAAAAGAGTTTGAAAAACTCAATTATTGGTTTTGTTTTGATATTTGTTTTGTTAATTATGCTTCAAATAGGACTGGTTGTGTTTACTGATTGGTGGGCAAACTACAATGTTTAATAAAACAAAATCAAAAACCTTTTACTTAATGATCACAACTGTTTTTTTAATGTTTTTTGTGTTTTTCTCTGGTTGTTATGATTTAGGGGATTTTAAAGATACAGATGAATATTATGAAACATTTAGCAAAGCAACACTTGTTGATCAAAATTTAATTCAAAATGAATATTCAATAAAAGATTGTTTTTACAACAACGAAACAACCAACAAGAACAAATGTTTTGTGGAAGAAGCAGAATATGTTTATTTTGCAACACAAACATCAAAAGATCTTAATTTTTGTGCAATAAGTTTGGGTGTTTGTGCAAGCGTTCAAAAAACATTGAATGCCACAATTTTTGTGTTTGACACTATTGATGCATATATTGATTTTGAAAGAGATATTGAAAGATATCTTGAAGAGCATCCAGAAGAATATGGATTGCTTGAAGAAGACACCTTTTTGCCTGTTGGAACAAAAGTTGCAAAAAGGACATTAAATCTCAAACAAAATGTTTGGGATTATGTCTATGTTGATCCAATTAACGTACAACTTTTAAAAGATCAATTCATTGTTATAAGATTTGATAACAACAGCAAATTTAATTGTGGAAAAAACCAAAATGTTGCTTTAAAAATCACAAATTTACTTATAGAAGCAAGATTTTGATTGAGGTGAAAAATGTTTGAATGGTTTTGGGAATTTTTATATAGTATAACAAAAATTATATTAAGGCTTATTGATGGCTTAATGGATTGTGCAAATATGATATGTGGAATTGATCCAGTTTTGCTTGATGGCAATGAAACCGATTTTTTAACATATCTTATGCGTAGTGAAACGGCAATTTTTGCCTTTAAGGTTGCCGCCATTTTGGCCATAATTGTCTTAGTGTTTTTCATTATTTTTGCGCTTATTCGTTCAATGGTTAAAGAAAAGCCAGATGGAAGCCCCGGACAAATTATGGTTAAGGGTTTGAAATGTTTTCTGCTTTTCTTGTTTGTGCCTGCAATTATGTTTGCGGCTGTTTGGGTTGGAAACACTTTTATGCAAGCACTTTACAAAGCAACACTTAATGGTGGGGCATCGATTGGTTCGTTCTTATTTGCTGAATTTGCAAAGGATGGAGGAATGGATCCAGATATCGCGGCAAAGTTTGCCTCAGGTGAGCTTAGTTATTTAAGCACAAGCACAGTTGCAAGTTATATGGACTTGAACAATTTTAGTTATGTGTTTTCATGGCTTGCTGGTGGAGTTATTTTGTTTTCAATCGCTGCATCAATGATTATTTTTATTGAGCGTCTTATTTCAATTGTAATTTTGTTTATTGTTTCGCCATTTTCAATTTCAACATCAGTTATTGATGATGGAGCACATTTCAAACTTTGGAGAGACCAAGTTTTAATTAAGTTTTTCACAGGTTATGGAATGATAATTGCGTTAAATGTTTATGGAATGATTGTTGCGCTTATTGTTAATCCTGCGCTTGTGTTCTTCCCAGGAAGCAGTTTCTTGAATTTCTTGATGAAACTTTTGCTTGTTGCGGGTGGCGCATTCGCTCTACGAAAATCGATGGCTCTTGTTGGAAACCTTGTAAGTTCTGGTGCTGGCTCAATGGAACTTCGAGACAATGCTTTGACATCAGGCGGATTGTTTGGAAGGGCAAGAGCAATTTTGGGGGCACCGTTTGCTCCAGCAACAAGCATACTTCGAGATGCTATGCAGCTGAAAAGCCGTGATCTTGCTGCAAGGGGATTGCAAAAGGTTGGATTGGGCCTTGGAGGTCCTGGCGGAAGTTCGCCAAATGGTGAAGACCAAAAAAGTTCAGGTTCTCAAAACTCAAATCAGGTTAATTATAACCCCGGAACGCGTAATAATCAAGGAGCAATGATAAATGGCCATAATGGTGGGGCAAATAATGTTGCAAACAACAATGCTCCTGCGGGAAATAAAAACATAAAACAAAAATCACAACAAAACAACATTATTAACAACGCAATTTACAGAAACGATGGGATGTTTGGAGGTAACAAAAAATGAGAATAATACCCAAAACGGCAAAAGTTAAAATTGAATTTTTTAAAAACATATCTCTCGCAGACATCATAATCGCATTTTTAGGACTTGGGCTTGAAGTTCTTTTGTTTTTCACAAACTTGGGTCTTGCAAAATATCTGATTATGGTTGTTGTTTTGTGTTTGTTTGTGGGGCTTTATTTGCCTTTTGACGGACAAAGATTTTATATGTTTTTTGTGAATTTTGTGAAATATATTTTCGCTCAAAAAAATTACACAGCAAACATAAAAAAGGCCGCAAATGGAATAAACAACATAATTTCTTTTAAGGATTTGGAAGATGATTTTATCGTCTACAATTCTTATTATGCAGGTGTGTTGCAAATAGATCCAAGAGAATTCAGGCTTCTTTCAGGCTACAAACAAGACCAGATTATTGATGTTTATTTTTCAAGACTTGTAAAATCAATTTCTGGCAAAACAAAAGCGTCTATTGTGAAAATAGACAGAAAACTGTCTTTTTCTGATTTTATTAAGGATGAAGAAGCAAAGATTAACACACTTGAAAAAATGCTTGCAAGCAATGAAATAACAAAAGAAGAGTTTTTGTCAAGGGTTCAAGTGTTGAACGACAGAATTGATGTTTACAAATCAATGAATGGTGAAAGCAAATTGAAAAGGCCATTTTACTATTTTGTTGTTTACGATGCAGACAAAAATGTTATTAGTGAAATTTTGAAAAATGGTGCCCATTCTTTGCTTGAGGCAGGACTTACTTCAAAAATTTTAAACAAAAAAGAACTTGCTGTTTTCCTAAAATACAACTTTACAACAAACTTTGAAGAAAATGACATAGAAGTTTTGCGTGAAGAGGAAATTCTTGATTGGGTCAAACCACAAGACATGAAAATTACACCAAAAAGCATTTTTATTGATGGGGTTGAAACATTTAACTTCACTGTTAAAAATTTTCCGCTCACTGTTTTAAATGCTTGGGGTTATCAACTTTTCAACATTCCAAACACAAAGGTTGTAATGAATCTTGAGCCTTATGAGAAAAACAAGGCAATAAGAATGATTGACCGTTCACTTCAAGAACTTTCAAGTCAGTCTGAAAATTCATTTAAAGCTAGTTCTTTAATAGACAAGCAAACTCATGTGGAAACGTTGGTTGAAGTTTTAAGAATGCTTCAAAATGATAACGAAACTCTTTTTAAAGTTAATTTACATTTCACAATCTACAACACTGAAAACGGCAAGGAGGCAACAAGGAATCTTAAGAAAACCATAAAAAGGATTTTGGTTGAAGATGGTTTTGAGCTTGCAGACAACTTTTTCAAACAAACAAAGGCGTTTATTGCATCAAGCATTTCTGCTTATGACCCAATCACCAACTTTTCAAGAGCAATTCACTCTGGTTCAGTTGCCGCGGTTTTCCCCTTTGTTCTTGCAACAACAATGGAACGAGATGGAATTATTTTAGGCACTTCAGGAAATTTTCCTGTCATTGAAAACTTTTTCAAAAGAGATAATGAGCATGTCAACTCAAACATGGTGATTGTTGGAAAAACTGGTTCTGGAAAATCTTATGCAACAAAAACAATGTTAACAAACTTTGCGTGTGAAAACAGCAAAATTTTCATTCTTGATCCAGAAAATGAATATAAAACATTAGCGGAAAATTTGCACGGAAGAATTATTGATGTTGGAACGGCTTCACAAGGAAGAATTAATCCATTTCATGTCATAACGTCTATTGATGCTGATGAAGATGGCGAAAATGCTGTTGTTGATAATTTTGCTGTTCATCTACAATTTCTGGAAGAGTTTTTTCATGTTGTTTTGCCAGGATTAGATATGCAATCATTAGATTATTTGAATAACCTTATTATTGAGCTTTATGATCGCAAGCACATCACTTTTGGCTCAGATTTTTCAAAGTTAAAAGCAAGTGATTATCCGATTTTTGAAGATTTATATAATCTTGTTAATGAAAAGCTTAAAAAAGCAAAAACAGAATATGACATAACCCATTTAAGAATTCTTTTGAATTCAGTGTCAAAATTTGCATCAAAAGGACGAGATTCAAACCTTTGGAATGGAGAATCAACACTAACAGTTAAAGAAAGTTTTACGGTTTTTAATTTTCAAAGTTTGTTTGCAAACAAAAACAACCTTATTGCAAATGCTCAAATGCTTTTGGTTCTTAGGTGGCTTGATAATGAAATCATTAAAAACAGGGAATTTAACAACAAGCACAACACATCAAGAAAAATTATTGTTGCCATTGATGAAGCGCACCTTTTCATTGATCCAAAATATCCAATTGCACTTGATTTTATGTTTCAACTTGCAAAACGTATCAGAAAATATAATGGAATGCAAATTGTAATAACTCAAAACATAAAAGACTTCGTTGGTTCTCAAGACATCATAAGAAAATCAACAGCGATCATTAATGCATGTCAGTATTCTTTCATTTTTTCACTTTCTCCAAATGATATGGATGATTTGTGCACGCTTTATGATAAAGCGGGAAAAATAAATGAAGTTGAACAAGAACAAATCATCAACAACGAAAGGGGAAATGCCTTTATTATAACAAGCCCAACTTTTAGGTCTAACATGCAAATTGTTGCAAGTGACAGAGTTAAAAGCATGTTTGGAGAATAAAATTTGAGTTTGTTGATTTAATAAAATTTTTATATATCATTTAAAAACAAGCACCAAATCGTGCTTGTTTTTTATAAAAAATTTTGAGGGGAGGGGAAAGCTGCAACATTATTATTAAAAGTGGATTATCAAAAAAGTCTTTGCGGGTTAAAGACATTCGATAGTTCCAAGTTTTATGTTATGTTTGCGCTGCATTAAAAAAATCACCTAATCGTAGGTGGTTTTTCTTTTAAAACACTTGCAAAATACGAACAAATGTTCTATAATATATGCAAGGAGGCCTGAAATGGAAAAAATAAGATGTTATTTTATTATTGATATGAAGTCCTTTTTTGCCGCTGTTGAGTGCACTGATCGTTGGCTTGATGCAATGAGCACAAAACTTGTTGTGGCAGATAGCAGAAGAACAGACAAAACAATTTGTTTGGCAGTAAGTCCAGCAATGAAAGCGTTAGGGGTAAAGAATAGGTGTAGACTCTTTCAAATTCCAAAAGACATAGATTATATTATAGCACCACCAAGAATGAAAAAGTATATTTCTTATGCGGCAAAGATTTATGGAGTTTATTTAAAATATATGGCAAAAGAAGATATTTACCAGTATTCAATAGACGAATGTTTTTTGGATGTTACAGCCTATCTTCCTATGTATAAATTAAGAGCAAAAGAGTTTGCAAAGAAACTTATTGATGAGATTTGGCAAACCACAGGGATTCCTGCAACTTGTGGAATTGGAACAAATATGTATTTAGCAAAGATTGCGTTAGATATAACTGCAAAACACGCCCCAGATCGCATTGGTTGGCTTACTGAAGAAAAGTTTAAAAAAGAACTTTGGCACCACAAACCTCTAACAGATTTTTGGGGAATATCTACTGGAATTTCAAATAGACTTGCAAAACACGGAATTCATGATATGTATGGAATTGCGAGTTTTGATGAAAATAGGTTATACAAAGAATTTGGAGTTAATGCAGAACTTTTGATAGACCACTCAAAAGGGATAGAAACTTGTTTGTTGGAAGATATCAAAAAGTATAAGTCTAAATCCAAATCGTTTTCAACATCTCAAATTTTACCAGAAGCATACACAAAAGAAGAAGCAAAAGTGGTTTTAAATGAGATGATACAAGAAGGGTGTTATAGGCTTGTTAGAGAAAAAGTTATCACTCCACTTATCCACATTTATTTAGGTTATCAAGATGAACATCATATTGGAACAAAAGGCACAAAAAGACTAACACTGCCAACAAACTTGCCATCAAAGATTATTCCAGCAGCACTAGAACTTTATGATAAAATTGTAGACAAGAACAAAATGGTCAGAAGAATTGGTTATGATTTTTCAGACCTACAAACAGAAAGTGTTAGGCAAATGGATTTCTTTACGGACCTAAAGCAAGAAGAAAAGGAAGAAAAACTTTTAAAAACAGTTTTGAGCATTAAAGATAAGTTTGGAAAGAATGCCATGCTTCGTGGGATAGATTTTGAAAAGAAAGCAACACAAAGAGATAGGAACGAACAGATTGGAGGACATAGAAGTGGAGAGGATTAAAATGCCAAGAGAAAAAAGGGCAGCACAATTTATGCCTTTTGATGCATTAAGGGGCATGCGAGAGGCCTTAAAAATGGTTGAATATGCAAGCGAGAGAATAGCAAAAGGCGAAGTGCAAGAAGAGACTGCAAACAAGATTTCAAGCATTATAAATGAACTAGAAAAAGATACACTTGTTAAGACCAAATATTTCTATGACGGTTACGAGAAAGAGTATCAAGGCATAATCAAGGTTGATGTGTATGAACAAACGCTAAAACTGATAAATCTAGGGCTTACTATACCACTATGTGATTTGCTGGATTTAGATTATATTGATAAAGAAAAAATTACCTAGAAATATGTGGTTTTCTGTTTTTTATAAAAAATATTCAATAAATGGTATTGTGGGCATATCCATATTTACGAGATTGTGGTGAAATATATAGTGCTTTATAATGATTTAAGGGAGATTTATTCTGATGTAGAGAGTAAAATCTTTGCCTCGGTTTTTTGTTTTCAAATTAAGACAAAAAGTAAATTTTGTGATATAATATAACATATGGAGGAGAAAAATTATGAGTAAAATTTTAATTGCATATTTTAGTACAAGTGGAACAACAAAAAAGTTGGCAGAAAATTTAGCGAAGG
>CAMVKM010000010.1 GCA_947168085.1 uncultured Clostridia bacterium
CAACAGTTAGTGGCGTTAACACTTTTGGGGTGTTTGTGGAACTAGACAATACTGTTGAAGGGCTTTGCAGCGAAGAGAATTTGCCAAAAGATTTATATGCCTTTGTTGAAAATCAATACTTGCTAAAAGGAAAGAATCACAGCTATCAATTAGGTCAAAAAGTGCGAGTAAAAGTGGTCAACACCAACCTTATGAAGCGTCAAATTGACTTTAAAATCGTTGAATAGCAAAAAATTTGCAAAAAAATGCTTCAAAAAACCGCAAAAAATGTCAAAATTACATGTTTTTTTGTGATTTTTTAAAAAAATTTAAAAAAAGGTATTGAAATTTTTAAGATTTCGTGATATAATATGAGAGGTAGAAATGGAGAACATAACTACTAACAAAAAAGTGAACTTTGAATACTTTGTTTTAAAACGGTTTGTTGCTGGAATTGCTCTTGTTGGCAGTGAGGTTAAATCGGTTAGAAACAAAAGTGTTAGTTTAAGAGACAGTTTTGTAACTTTTAGGCACGGCGAAGCCTTTGTTCATAACATGTTTATTAAAACCTATGAACAAACAAAATCGTTTGCAGTAAATGAAAGAAGAACTAGAAAACTTTTGCTTAACAAATCAGAAATCAATGAACTTTCTGAAAAAGTTGAACAAAAAGGGCTGACGGTTGTTCCAACAAGACTTTTTTTTGACAGACACCTCGTAAAACTTGAAATTGCACTGTGCAAAGGAAAACTTTTGCATGACAAGCGCGAAACCATCAAAAAACGCGATTTACAGCGAAGCATTCAAAGAGAGCTCAAAAGTAGCTAGGAAAAACCTCACGGGGGCGTGTTGGTTTTGACAGGTGATGGCGTTTTGGTTGTGCATGTCGCAGGCTCGACTGCGTTACAAACGGAAACTAAATTAAACGCAGAATCTAATTCTACAAATTTGAGTGTAAACCAAGCAAACTTTACTTGTGCTTATGCTTAATGTTATCTTGGTTGGATGTAAAACAAACTGTCTAAAACAATGTGTGATTGGTTGCAAGTGTTTTGGGCTAAAAAAAATCAATCAACTTTGCAAGATTGCTCGCCTTGCAATTTTAAGAGAGCTGGCCAAAAAGCAGTTTGTGATCTTTGATGCTTTTTGGTGAGATTAAAAGATTGCTAAGCATGTAGTACAACCTTTTCAAAATCATCTGGACATGGGTTCAACTCCCATCGCTTCCACCACAAAAAACAGTTCAAAGGAGTAATGTAAAATGGTTTGGGATACTTTTTTAAACATTCTTGCAGTAATTGGTGTAGTTGTTGTAGGTGCAATTATTGTTTACTTTATTGCAAGCATGATTTTGTTGGCAATGAAAAAAGATGACCAACAAACAAGTCAAAATGGTGCAAACAGCCCTGTTTTGAAAGAAGAAAAGCTTGAGGAAGAACAAGCTTGGGACAATGCCGCAGCTGCAGAAGAAGAGAAATCTTTGGAAGAAGAAAACAGCAATTTAGAATTTGATGGTGTTGCTCAAAAAGACAATCAAGTTGAAGAAGACTTTGATTCATTTGATGATATTTTTGGCGAAGACGAAAAAGAAGAAGCTGACGCAAGTCAAGAAGAAATTGACGAAATGATTGAAAAAATCAACGCTGAAAGTATTGCTGAATTTAACGCAGAACAAAAAGAAGCAGAAGCTGTTGAAGCTGATGCAGAAGAAGCTGAAGAAGAAAATGCTGAAGTTAAAGCAGAAGATGTTGTAGAAGAAGTTGAAGCTAATGAAGAAAACGAAGAAGAAACAGAAGCTGAAACTGAAGAAGCAGAAGAAAAAGTTGAAGAAGAACAAACAGAAGAAACTGAAATTGATGAAGTAAAAGCTGAAGAAATTTCAGAACCTGAAGTTGTTGTTGCTGATGACGAAGATGCAAGCTACGAGGACGAAAAAGCTGAACTTGAGCAAGAAAGAAAAGAACTTGAAGAAGTTCAAGCAAAACTTGAAGAAGAAAAAGCAGACATTGAAGAACAAAGAAGAATGCTTGAAGAAGAAATTCAAAGACTTGAAGATCTTAAGTTTGAACAAGCAAACAATGTTGTTGTTAATGATGTTACTTCTCTTTATGCTGGCGAAAGTGTTGAACAACTTGAAGCAAGACTTGAAGTTTTGAACGAAAGACTTAAAGAAAACAAAAAAGACCTTCGTGAAAACAAAAAGGAATACAACCCACTTGCAAGAGTGAAAAAGACACTTGAAAAAGACAAAGCAAAACTTACTCGTAAAGAAGCAATTGTTGCAAGACAAAAAGTTATTTTGTATGGCGTTAACAACTATGTTGAAATTGATGAAGAAAAAGCTAAGAAACTTAATGAAGACATGGATCTTTTGGATGGTCTTAGACTTTCTGTTCAACACTGTGAAGAAGTTATGGAAGCAAACAAAGACAGATTCCCAATTCTTGAAAAAACAAACAAAATTTTGATCAAGATTAATGCAGAACTTTTGTCTGACATTGCTGAAGTAGAAAAAGCTATTGAAGCTGCTAAAGCTCAAGCAGAATAATTTTAAAAAAAGAAGCAAAAATTTTGCTTCTTTTTTTATTTTTTGTTTGTGTTTTTTTTAAAAATATGTTATCATAATTAAAACAAAAGGGGAAAGCAATGTCTATTTTTTCAATATTTAAGAAAAAAGAATCAAAAGAAACAGAAGAAAAATCTAAAAAAGGGAAGAAAAACCAAGAACAAGAAGTGCCAAAACTAAAAACAGGAATTGCTTTTAGTGGCGGTGGAGTTAGGGGATTTGCCTACATTGGTGTTATAAAAGCTTTTAAGGAAGCAGGAATTGATTTTGATTATGTTGCAGGAACTTCAATTGGCTCACTGATTGGGGCAATTTATGCTAGTGGAATGAGTGTTGAAGAAATGGAAAAGCGAGCTTTGGAAGTAAAACAAAAAGATTTCACTTCATCAAAATTTATTCTTGTACCAAGCAAAACTCAAAGACTTGAACATTTGATTGAAAACAATTTGCAAAAACAAACCTTTAAAGCATTGAAAAAACCACTTTGCGTTGTTGCTGTTGATTTAAAAACAGCAAAAGAAGTGCACATAACAAAAGGAAATCTTGTTAAAGCTGTTGCGGGCTCTTGTGCTATTCCTGGTGTTTTTAGACCAGTTGAATTTGGAGATTACACATTGGTTGATGGCGGGCTTGTAAACAACATTCCAGCAGATGTTTTGCGTGAAATGGGTGCGGATATTGTTGTGTCGCTAGACATTAATCCAACGCGAGGAAACGGAACAGAAAGCACAAAATTTCTTGATGTTTTAAAGGCATCTCTTAGAATTTTGATGGTCTCAAATGCTGTTAATGGTTACGTTCATTCAGATTACATCATAAAAATTGACCTTTCAGATTTTAGTCAATTAAAAGTTGGTGATACAAAAGCTTTGATTGACAAAGGTTATGAAGCAACAAAAAAGGCAATTCCAGATATTATTAAAATTTTTGAACGCAACACTGTTGATTCAAGCATTACAAAAGTCAGCAGAAAAATTAAGGCAATTCAAAAAAGACAAGAAAAGCTTGAAAAACTCACAGAAAAATTAAGTGAAGAAGAAAAAAAGGAATTAGAAAGAATTGGCAAAAAGAAAACAAACAAAAAGTTTTAGAATAACAAAGTTAAAAGTGATTTTGTGGCTTGTTATTGTTGTTGCTCTTGCAGTAACACTTCCATTTTCATGGTTTTTTGAAGACAAAATTGACTCCGTTCTTAGAAAGGACTATGGAGATTTTAACACAGCTGTTTCGCAAAATTGTGTTTTTCACATGATTGATGTTGGAAATGGTGATTGTTTGGCTTTGGAGCTTCCAGACGGCAAGAAAATGCTTGTTGATTGTGGAAAGGACATAAAAAGCACTAAAAAAGATTATGAAGCAAATGCAGTAAATTACTTAACATCAGTTGTTTTTGATGGTGAAACAAACCCTGAAAACAGAGTTTTTGATTACTTGATTTTAACACATCCACATGAAGACCATGACAAAATAGCAAAAGCAATTTTTGATAATTTTAACATTAAAAAAGTTTATAGACCAGCAGTGTTTTACAACAAAGACAATGACGCAACATCATTAGAAGAATTGGAAAGAGCAAAAGATGCTGGATTTGTTGACAGCTCGGCAGAAAATTGGACCGGAGTTACAACAGTTGAAACAGTTTCAACATTGCATTACAAAACTTTTGTAAACTGTGTAAAAGCAGAAGGAAGCGAGGTTTTTTACACCTATCAAGGTCCTGATGGATTTAAAATTACTGAATCAACTTATGAAATAAAAAGTTATTGGCCAGTTAAGTTAAAACTAGGTTCTGACCTTAACGAGTATTCACCAATTATGATTTTTTCTTACAATGGTAGCAGCATTTGCCTTACTGGTGATTCAGTTACAAACTCTGAAAAATCTGTTGCAGAGAAATACAATTTACCAAAAGTGGACCTTTTAAAGGTTGGGCACCATGGAAGTGCTGGGGCAAGTGAAAAATCATTTTTAACTGAAATTTCACCAACTTATGCTTTTATTAGTTGCAGTAGCGACAATTCCTATGGACATCCAAATGCAAAAGCACTAGCAAGAATTCAAGAAAGTGGAGTTTCGGCAAACAACATTTTAATGACAAAAGACAGCGGAAATCTTGTGTTTGCTATTACTGATGATTCAAGCATTTTGGTTGCAGCAAGTGATGGCGTTGTTTATGTTAAAATCAAATGGTGGTATGTTTGTGGCGTTGTGCTTTTAATTTGTAGTGTTGTCATTTTCTTAAGCCCAAGCAAAGCTAAAAAAGTGCTTAAAAGCAAGGAATTTCAAAAAATTACTAAAAAATAATTGAAAAATTTTTTAAATAGTGCTATAGTGTTATTGTATAATAAAAAGAAAAAGAAATGAGGAAAGCCTTATGAAAACAAATTTAAGTGTTATTTGTCTGCTTCCAAATTATGGTAAAAACATTGCAAAAATGCTTTGTGATAAACTTGATATGTATTTTGCTGATGCAAAAGATATGTTTGATTTTGAACTTGGCGACATAGACCACATTATGCACGTGCTTGGAGAAAAGGGTGGTAAAAAATACATTCGAGAAAATGAAGCAAAAGTGATTAAAAGAATTTGCAGCTTTGAAAACACCTTAATAAACATTGCTCCAGAAACTTTGTTTGGAAACAGAAATTATGACAGAATTAAAAAAAGCAGTTACATAATTTATCTTCAAATTGCACCAAAATTTTTTAAAGCAAAAAGTGAAGAATCCAAAGATGTGGTTGATGAAAAGTTGATGTCCATAACATTTTCTGAAAAAGACAAACTTTTTGTTGAAAAATGTGATATTGTTGTTAATTGCAGCAATTTAAAAGACAAAAAAACACTAAAAAAGGTTATGTCTTCAATTTCTGTTTTCTTTAAAAAGCAAAAAAAATTACAGAAAAAGAGCAAATAATGCTCTTTTTTGTTTTGAATTTTTAAAAAAGTTTGTTATAATAATAAAAGAAAAATGGGGAGATAAATTATGATTGAACAAAAATTTGTAAACACAATGCGAAAACTTGCCTTGGATGAAATTGCAGAGGCTGGTTCTGGGCACCCAGGAATTGCTCTTGGAGTTGCTCCAATGATGTATGCAGTTTTTAAAAACATGAAAATTTGTCCAAAACAACCAAATTGGTTTAATCGAGACAGGTTTGTGCTGTCTGCTGGGCATGGAAGCAGTCTTTTGTATGCAACACTTTTTTTGTTTGGTTTTGATTTGGGGCTTGACGATTTAAAAAATTTTAGAAAATTTGGCTCACGCACTCCTGGTCACCCAGAGTTTGGACAAACTTTGGGCGTTGATGTGTCAACAGGGGCTTTGGGGCAGGGATTTGCAAATGCTGTTGGTTTTGCTATGGCCGAAGCTCATTTAAATGCAAAACTTCAAAAAATTTCACCAAAACTTTGTGACCACTTTACTTTTGTTGTGTGTGGTGATGGTGATTTGATGGAAGGTTTGAGTTATGAAGCGGCAGCACTTGCGGGAAAGTTTGGCTTAAACAAGTTAATAGCGCTTTATGACAGCAATGATGTTACTATGACAGACAAACTTAGCGTTACAAGCTGTGAAGACACTGAAAAACGCTTTCTTGCTTGCGGTTGGAATGTTTTAAAAGTTAAAAATGGTGAAGATTTTGCTGAAATTGAAAAAGCCATAAAAAAGGCAAAAAAATCAGAATCAAAACCAACATTGATTGTTTGCAAAACAAAAATAGGTTTTGGAAGCAAACTTGAAGGGCTTTCAAAATGCCATGGAACGCCATTTAAAAAAGAGGAAGTTTTTGAAATTTGTAAAAATTTTGGAGTGTCAACAACCTCCTTTGTCGTAGAAAAAGATGTGCAAAAGCAAAGCGAAAAACTTGCAAACAAAAATCAAAAAGACTATGAACTTTGGAAGGAAGTTTTTGTTAAATTTAAAAAAGAAAATCCAAAGGTTTTTGCGGAATTTTTTGGCGAAAACAGCAAAAAATATCAAGATGTTTTAAGTAAAATTTCTTTTAATGAGCCAATTTCTGGTCGTCATGCAAGTGGCAAGGTTTTAAACGCGTTAAACAATAAAATTGACAACTTTTTTGGTGGCGGAGCAGATGTTGCAAAGTCTACAATGGCTTTTCTTAATGATGAAGATTACTTTTCAAAAGAAAACAAACTTGGAAAAAACATTCCTTTTGGTGTTAGGGAACACGCAATGTCTGCAATTGCAAATGGAATAGCTCTTCATGGTGGACTTAGAACTTTTGTGTCAACATTTTTAATTTTTAGTGACTACATGAAATATGGTTTAAGACAAAGTGCAATGATGAAGCAAAAAGTGCTTTATGTTTTTTCTCACGATAGCATTTTTGTTGGGGAAGATGGCCCAAGTCATCAACCAATTGAACAAGTTGCAAGCCTAAGGCTTGTTCCAAACCTTGCTGTTTTTAGACCAGCAGATGCTCAAGAAGTTGTTGCTGGTTTTGCTCTTGCAGAAAAGCACAATGGCCCAACAGCATTAATTTTAAGCAGACAAACTTTGCCAATTTTGAAAGGTTCAAATGTTCAAAAAGCGCTTTTTGGTGGCTATGTTTTACAAAAAGAACAAAACAAACTTGATGCTGTTTTAATTGCCAGTGGAAGTGAAGTGGCACTTTGCGAGCAAGCAAAAAAAGAATTGGAAACTCAAGGTTTTGGCATTAGGGTTGTTAGCATGCCAAACATGAATTTGTTTTTAAATCAGACATCAGCCTACAAAAACAGTGTTTTACCAAAAAACTGCCCAAAAATTGCTGTTGGAGTTGGTTCAACATTGCTTTTTAAGGGACTTGTTGGCGACAATGGAATTGTTATGGGTATAGATGATTTTGGTTTTAGTGGAAAAGGTGAATTAATTGCACAGCACTTTAAAATAACAACAAAAGAAATTGCCAAAAATGTGAAAAAACTTGTAAAAAAAGCCTAATTTGGGCTTTTTTTGTTTAGTTTTGACACAAGGTTTGTGTGTTCGTGCATTTTTTTTAAAGCGTGTTTTTGATTTTCTGACATTTGTTGTTTTTGTGTTTTTTGGAAACATGGTTGATTGAAAAAAAGTGAATTTAAGTTAAGTTTTGGCATAATTTTTAGAATTTGTGGCAAGAATTTTAACAGTTTTAATTTATCAAAAATGAAAAATTTTTCATTTTTTTGATTGATTTCAACTTCAGGTTTTTGTGTTTTTTCAAATTTTTTCACTAAATCACCCCACAATTTTGATTAATATAATTGACTAATCACAATTTTTCTAGTATAATATGTAGTATATTGTAGCATTGTCACTCAATGCAAAGAAAGGAGACATTTAAAGAATGGCAAAAATGGCAAAAAGTTTGAAATATATTATGCTTGCACTCACTTTTGTTTTTGTGTTTGTTTTCGCTTTTACAGGTTGTGGAAGTGGAATGGAAAAATTTGAAACAGGCCCAAATGAAGATGATGTTGTAACAGGAAACGGAAGTTTGGCGGTTACTAAAGGTGATTACATGTATTTTGTTAATGGTTACACAGCTTGTGAAAACACAGACGTTTCAAACTACAATCAAACAGTAACTTATGGAGCGCTTTACAGAGTAAAGCTTTTAAACGGATTCCCAGAAAAAGATTATGATGAAGAATCTGAAGACTATGATGGCAGCAGAAAAATAAAAGATGTTGACATTTTGGTTAAAAAGGTTGTTGGTTTTGAAAGCATGGGCCTTTACATCTTTGGAGATTACATTTACTTTACATCACCAAGCACAGATGTTGACGAAAACCTTAAAATTCAAAACAAAAAGGTTATGTTTTATCGAACAAAAATCGACAGAAGCACAGCACCAGAATTTATTTACACAACAGAAAGCGATGGTGAAAATGTTTCATTTAACATGCTTCAAAATGGAGATGACATTTTCTTGATGATTTTGGACGGAACAAATTTAAAAATTGTTAAATACAGCCAAAGCGTAAGAAAATCAGATGCAACCTACAAAAATGTTTCAAGTGTTGCATTTGCAAGATATTCAACAGCAGGTGATGTTAGCGAATTTAACAAAGATGTTTACTACACAAGAACAATTCAAGAAGAAGATGAAGGACTTGCAAATGGAAACATTGTTTGTCGCTACAACCTTGATGAAAGCAAAAATTATGACAAAGTTCTTGCAGACGACAAAACAAGCATTACATTTAAATTTGCATCAAAAGACAGTGTTTTTTATGAAAAAACATTAAGTGATTCTACTATGACAGACAACAAGGCAAAATTTTGCGCTGTTTCAAACATTGCAAAAATCAATGATGAGACCGCAGAAACAGAAATTAGTGCAATACCTTACAGCGATTATGCTTTAATTTCTGGCACAAGAGTTGTTGTTAACAGTGGAAGCGCAATCATTTTAAAAAGCACAAATGAAACACTTTACAGTGGAAGTGCAACAATTATTGGGGTTTATGGTGATTATGTTTACTTGTTTGACACATCAGCAAACACAATTAAAAGAGTTAGCCTTGTAAACAAAGAAGATGGCGCTTATGTTACACAAACAGTGATTGAAAAAGCGAAAACATCAAGCAAAAATTGTGCAACTGTTTATGACAACAAAGTTATTTACTTAAGCACCGACCAAACAAATGATTCTGTTTATCTTCACATGGTTGATTTAATTAATGACAACGAAGATCATTTTGTTGGTGTTTTAGAGAAAAAAGATTATGACAAAACAGAAAGTGATGAATAATCACTTTTTTTGTTATAATTAAAAAAACAATCAATTTTTTAAACTCTTTTTGTTATTTTTCGACAAATGTTGACATTTTTTAACATTTTTGATATAATTTTGGAAAATGGGTAACAAAATAAAAGGAAAATAACCATGACAAAAAGTGTTAAATTTGTCACAACTTTTATGTTTGTTTTTGTTTTTGCTCTTTTGTTTTGTGGCTGCATCAGCAGCAACACAAAAGCAAACACTGAAATAAAAAATTATGCAACAAGTATTGAAGCCAAAGATTTGGCTTTAAATTTGGGAGAAAGCAAACCATTGGACATAAAAGTTGTTACAACAACAAACAATGATTATGATTTGGGTTTTGAGTTTTTGTTTGATTCCCAAGATGTTTTTGACGTTGTTGATGGCAAGGTTGTTGCCAAAAATGTTGGCAGTGCAACTTTGATTGTGAAAGCAATTTGTGGGTTTGACAATGTTTTTAGAGAAAATTTGTTTGTTGAAACAAGTTTAACTGTTACAGTTGCAACTAACGAAGTTGACAATGATTTAACTTTTTTTGAAAATTACATAAAACTTGGAACAACTAAACAATGTGTGTTTGATGATTTTGAAAATTTAACAAGTGACGATTTAAAAAATCTTGAAAAAGTGGACAACAAGTTTGTTCTTTACAGTGTTTTAGACACAAAACAGGCAAAAATTGATGCTCACAACAAAAATTTTTTCTTTTATGCTGTTATTATGTTTGACAATATTGATTTTGATTGGTATAATTTTACTATTACTTGTAATAGTAATGCTTTGTCTGTTCAAAAAATTTCAAATTCAATTTTTGTGTTAAATGCAAAAAACTTAGGCAATGCAACAATCACCATTGAAGACTTAGGCAAAAATTTTAAAAAATGTTTTGATTTTTGCGTGCTTGAAGTTTTGGTTGATGAAGTTGAGTTTTGTAAGGATCAAAGTTTTTTGTTAAAGCCAAACCAAGTTGTTGATTTAAAACCACAAAACATTTTGCCATCATTTGCAAAGGTCACAACAATTGTTGAAACCACAAATGATTTTGTTGTTTTGGTTTCTGGAACAAAGGTTGTTGCAAAAAATGAGGGAAGCTGTTTTGTGAGTGTTGTGGTTGGGGATTTTTCAAAAACATTTTTCATTTGTGTTTCAAATGATGCTTTTGTTGTAAGTGTTTCACAAAACGCATTTGTTGCAAAAGTGGGAGAGATTGTTGAAATTGAATTTTTTGTGCTTAAACAATTTTCAAAAAACACAACAATTCAGTTAAACGGAAACTTTGCTGAGGCTGTTGTTGATGTTATGTCAAATTTTGTGGTTATTTCAACAAACAACAAAAACACATTTGAATTTGAAATTGTTTTAACAGATTTATCTCATAATATTTTGGGAAAAAGTGAGAAAATTGTGGTGATTTTTTCATAAAAGTTGCTTTAATTGAGCATATTAAAAATCGGAGGAAAAAGTATGAAACAAGGTTTTTTGTCAGCAATGGCAACAATCGGTTATGGTCTGGTTGGAATAGTTGTTGTTTTGGCGGTTGCTTTGGGAATTATGATTGGCGTGAAAGGAATAGGGCCAAAAGATGAAACAATTTCTGGTTTGGGTTCAGCCACATCAACAACACAAGCTTTGGCAGAAGAACAAGATGTTTTTGTGAGCACTGATTCAACAGGAATGAAAATTCTTAATGTTTCAACAACCCTTGACTACACAAAAAGGGATTACACAGAAGAAGAGCAAGAACGTCTTGTTCAAGTTGTGAAAACAGTTGTTGAAGAAAAAGTTGATGAAGAAACAGGCACAACAACCTACAGCAAGTTGTTAAAAATGAAAATTACTGGAAAAGTTGATGACAACCAAGATGCAGATTACTCATCACAAAAAGTGAGAGTTGTTTTAACAAAATCAGCAAATTTTAATGATGTTGTTGGAAAAACTGAAACTCCAGTTTTGTTTGTTAGCAAAAATGCCGAAGGCGAAGAAGTTTTAACAACATCAATTGTTGTTCAGGTTAATGAAGAATTTTCTTTAAAAATTTTAACATACAATGCCGTTAACCCTTACACTAACAACACATCAGCAAATGATGATGAGCAAGGTTCTTTGGAAAAAGAATATATTTTGGGTGGAAGCGTGTTTTTGATGTCAAGGTCAACTGAAAGTTCACTCAAGTCAGATGCTTTAAAAATTCAAGTTGATGTTCCTATTGAAACTTTGATTATTACAGCGCAAGCAAGAGATGTGAATGGAAACTATGTTGATGTTACAAACCTTGTAAGAAGCACAGCAAATTTGTTTGATGTAAACAACATTTTAAAAACCAACGAAACAGTTACAGAAAGTTGGGACAAATCAAAAATTATTAAGTTTGAAGGCAACACCACTGCCGGACTTGAAAAAGATGAATATTACTATTACAAAACCGAAACTTCAAAATGGGAAAGCATTTGGACACGAAGTGATGCAATTGCTTTTATTAAGAACACAGAAATAAAACTTGGCGTTAAAACTTTTCCAGAAAATGCCATAAGATCAGTTGCTGGAATGAACAAAGAATCTTTTGTTGAGTTTAGTGCTAGCACATTGAACCCAAGAACATACATTGAAGATGGTCAAGGACAAAGAATTATTGATAATCCAGGTCAATATGATGCCGATTTGTTAAAACTTGGCATATTCAAAATTTATGCAGAAACAACTGCAAACACCGGAAACTTTCCTGTTGAAGCAAAAATGCCAAAACTTTTTAAGACAGGAGCGAAAAAAGATTACACCGAACAAGATTACATCAGTGCCGACAACATTGTGTTTAGAGCTGAACCATTAAAAATTGAAAGCATTGAAATTGGAAATCGAAGTTTTGTTGAAAGTGAAAGTGTTAGCGTTGATGTTTATGGCACAACTTCATTTTCAGCAACACAAATTAGCAGTTTGATTCCAAGTCTTGACATAAAAATCAAATCAAAACATTTTGTGTGGGGAGAAGACCCATCACAAACAGAAATTTCAAACCTTTTGGTTCACGAAGTTGTTTCTAGAAATTTTGACCAATCTTACTTGCAAGGAAATTACTACAAAGTGTTTAACATCACGTCAGAAGAAAGTTTTGGGACAAAAATTTGGACACTTGAAAACATTAGGAACTACCTAAATAATGTTGAATCCAGTTTTAGTGAAGGATTAAGAGAACAGGTTGATTTGTATTTTTCTGTTGACCCAGAATTTAACGAATTTTCACCTTATGCACATTTAAGAGTGAAAATAGTTGAAACTTTGCCAACCAACTTTGAATATGCAAAAAAAGACATCAATGGAAAAGTTGAAGTTGACATGATAAAACAAGATGCATTTTATCGTGAAGTTGTTCTTAAAAGCGAATCGGTTGTTGATGATGACAACAATCCAATTGATGCAATCATTGACAGTGACACAATCTTTTTGGACACAACAACAGAAAACAAAGATTTCTTAACTTACAACGGAATGCCAACCTACACAAAATGGGTTTACTTTGCAAACCCAGACAGCGAAAACAAAAATGAGGTTGGAAGCAAAATTTTGAACTTAACAAAAACGGGACAGATTGTTTACACAGGAGACAACACATCTACAACCTACAGCGAACGCCTTGATGTTTTTGGTGATGGTGAAATGGAAATTGCAGCGTTTTTGGTTTTGACAGACAAAAATGGAACACCAATTGATTGTTTTTACAAACCAATCACAAACAGTGATCAAACGGGTTTTGTTTTCTTAAATGCAATAACAAAAGAAATGTTTGAAACCATAGACACAAACACAGGAAGACCAATTTTGGAAGGTAATTTTGTTGTTGTTTATTGCCCAACAGTTGAGGTGAGCAACGTAACAAAAGTAAAATATTGCACAATTGATGTTGTTGAAGAACTTAGCACATATGCAGTGTTTTATGATGACCGTGAAGGTGATGAAGAAAAAGACGAAGAGTTTTCCGATTTGGTGACAGCTGGTTCAAGTGTTTACTTGCCAATTTTTCAAGACAGCAACAAAAACAACAAAACAATGTTTGTTGTTGCAAACTCGAGTTTGGCTCTTGAAAATGTTTGTAATTTAGCTGGGTTAAACAAATCGCAAACAGGAAGTTTGCTTGTAAACTACTTTTATGGAATTGACAACACAAAGGAAAATGAAGGCAAGGTTGTTGCAAACAACAGCTATGTAAGCCCAGCAAGCCACAATTTTGCAATTAGATACATTCCATTAAAAATCAGAGTAATGGGTTCACCAAAAAATGATATTGATGTGTCAATTCAAATCATACAAAAAGTTTCTCAAGGTCAAAATCCAGATGATTTTCCATCTTTAACACTTAGTTTCAATGTTGTAAATGTTAAGGTGGATAGCATTAATGTTGATTATGGCGATTACCTAAGTGACGATCAAACAGAAGTAAGTTATGAAGATTATGAATCACAATCTTTTGACACAATTAAAGTAAAAGCAGAAGTTGTAAGTGGAAAACCAGTTTGGACATTTAAGGGCACAACAGATGTTTTGCGTCTTAGCACAGAAGTTAGTTACACTTACAACATTTTGCCAGAACATGACTACAAAAACATTGAACCGTCAACGCCTGTTTCAAATTACTTTAAAATTTTGACACTCACAAACAGGAACTTGTTAAATTTTGCAAGTAATCCAACTTCGACATATGATGATGAAAATTTTCTTGTTCAAGTTGAACCAATTTATGTCGCTGAGCAAATTAGTGGACTTAGGCTTGTGTTAAAACCAGGTTGGGAAAAATATCTTGACAAAAATAATGATTCAAATTTTAGAAATATTGTGCTTTTTTACTCAGCGAGAGAAACAAAATCAAAAATTGTTCAAAGCAAATTCTTTTATCTTGACATGAGTGATTGCGTTGATGGTGTTATTGAAAAATCAGGAAGTCAGCCAACTTCTAGAAAAATCTATGATGCAAGTTTGCCTGAACACATAAATCAAGGTGCTTGGACTTATGAAAATGTAAATAGTGAAGCCCTTGACATAAATCTTAATGAAATTAGTGTTTTGGTTACTTACAGCAAACCGCTTGAAGAAGGCATTATTGTTGCAACACTTGACAATGGTTTTAACATGACTTTGAATTTGGCTAATGGCTATGGAACATCAAATCTTGGCACAATTGTTTTTGCAAAAAATGATGAATTTACTGTTACACTTAGATTGTTTAAAGATGAATTTGTTGTTTATGAATATGAATATTTGTATCAAAATGACAAAGCAATTTACAAACTTGATTCAACAAACTAAAAAGGAGAAAAATTTATGCCAGCAAAAAAAACAAAAGCATCAGCGTTTCCAAAAATTGACAAACCTGTTTTAAAGGCAAGAAAAATTAAACAAGATTTTTTTAAAGACCAAAAACAAATTGAAAATCATTTGAATATAAACACTGAAGATTTTACACACCTTTCTTATGATGCGCAAAATGAAGCTTATGCTGTTATTAAAAAAATGTTTGTGGCACTTAGAGAAAATCAACATTATATGGATGAACAAAGTTTTAATGAAGCTTATGCCAATTTGTTTTTTGAACTTTTAAATTTGGGTGTTACTGGAAATGTTGCAGCAATGGATTACTTGTGCTATATTTACAAAAAGGGCATTGATGGAATGCTTGCACCAAATTTAACTCTTGCTCACAAGTGGGGAATGCTTGCGGTTGCCAATGGAAGTAAGCTTGCGTTAGAGCGTATGAGAATGTTTTTGAATCCAGTTTTTGATTACATAGATAACTCTGACATTGATTTAGACAAAATGATAAAAGACTATGAAATTCAGCCTGAAGATGCCATATATTTTGTGGCTCAAACATTTGCAGGAATTTACAACCCAAAAATGAACATAACAGCCCTTTCAATGGCAAAAGAAGATCCAACAAGTTTTGAAAGCAATTTTACAAAATTTAACATAGAATCTTGTAAAACTCGAGACAGTTTGTTGCCACAACTTTTAAAATATTTATCTTAAAACAGAGCATTTAATTTTTGCTGTAAGCCAGCAATGTGAAAAAAGAGTTTATCTTGTTTTGATATGCTCTTTTTTTGTTAAATTTTCATTTTAAATAATTCATTGCTTTTTTGTTTAAAAGTGCAAATGTTAACTTATTTTTAGACAATTTTTTCAAAATTTTGCGTTTTTGCCTATAATTTGCAAAAAAATTCAAAAAAGTCTTGACTTTTCTTAAAATTTGTAGTAAAATATTCAAAGTCTATTCTTGTGAATTAGCCCCTCACGGTTTTAGGCGAAATATTTTTTTAGTATTTAGGAGAAAACAATGAAAACATTTATGCCAAAACAAGCAGATGTTCAGCCAAAATGGTGGGTTGTTGATGCAACTGGAATTCCACTTGGAAGACTTGCAAGCCAAGTTGCTGCAGTTCTTCGTGGAAAAAACAAGCCAACTTACACACCAAACGCTGACATGGGCGACTTTGTTGTTGTAATTAACTGTGACAAAGTGGTTTTAACAGGAAACAAATTAAATCAAAAAATTTACAAGTATCACACACTTTTTCCAGGTGGACTTAAGGAAATTGGTTATGACAAACTTATGAGAGAGCGTAGTGATTTTGTGGTTGAAAGAGCGGTTAAAGGAATGCTTCCAAAAAACACTCTTGGAAAACACATGCAAAAAAAGCTCAGAACCTACAAAGGTGCTGAGCACCCACACCAAGCACAAAACCCAGAAGTTTTGAAAATTAAGGGAGGAAGAGAATAATGGCAGCTAAAAAAGTGGCAAGCACAAACGCTACTCCAGCAACAGGCCGCAGAAAAAGTTCTGTTGCTCGTGTTAGACTTGTTGAAGGAAAAGGACAAATCACAATCAACAAACGCAGCATTGATGACTATTTTGGTCTTGAAACACTCAAGCAAATTGTTCGTCAACCCCTTGAACTTACAAACACATTAGACAAATTTGATGTTTTTGTAACAGTTGATGGTGGTGGAATTGCTGGACAAGCAGGAGCAATCCGTCACGGAATTGCAAGAGCGCTTGTGAAAGTTGATGAAGCAGCAAACAAACAAATTTTGAAAACTGCAGGACTTCTTACTCGTGACCCAAGAATGAAAGAACGTAAAAAATATGGTCTTCACAAAGCAAGAAAAGCAGTTCAATTTGTTAAGAGATAAGATGCAAAAAACACACAATTTTGTGTGTTTTTTTATGTAAAAAAAGAACCTTGATTTAAGGTTCTTTTTTGTTATTTAACTTTCATTTTTGTTCTAAGCATAACAAATGTTACAACAATTCCAACAACCACAACAACTCCAACAACAATCAAAATGATAGTTGCAGTGTTCATTGGTTCGTTTATTGTTATGCGTTGACTTGAAAGAAGTGTTCCACTTTGTGAGTAAACTTGAACAAAGTAAGTTCCAGCTTTTGCTTGAGTAGGAAGATTTACAATTTTGTTTTCGTCTTTAGAATCAGCATTAATTGTTGCAGATGCTGTTTGTTCGTTGCTGTTTCCTGCAACATATGTGATTTTTATGACGCAGTTTCCAACATCTTCAAACAAAATGCTTGGGTTATAGGAAATTGTAAATGATGCAGTTGATGCTGAGCCAAATTGACGAGATGAATTAATGGTTGGATTTTTGTCGTTTAACCAAACAAAGTAAGAGTAGTTTTGTGTTGTTTTGTTGGTTTGGTCAGCTGCCATAATTGTGATTAAAAATTTTCCTGTGCCAACATTTTCGGTTGTGAGTGAAAAGCTTTGAAGGTTGTTGCCAAAAATGTCTTTAACATCTTGAGTGATGTCAACAAAAGAGTAAACATAGTCATCAATGTTTTTGTTTGCTAAAATTTTTCCAAGTTCTGTAACAAGATAAGATGGGGAAGCTTCAATCAATCTTTCCATAATGTGTTCAAACACATTGTCGGTTTCAATTCCCAAAATTGATAATATTTCATCAAAATAGTGTGCATCACTTTCAAAGTTTGTTCTTAACAATTCGTAAACCAAACTTTCATCTTCAATAAGAAGTTGATTTAACACATTCTTGGACAAATTTTCATCAGCAGAAATTGTTTGATAATTTGTTTTAATTTCTTGCAAAATGTTGCTTAGTTCACTATTGAAAATTTGTTTTTTAATAGTGTCTACAAAATAACCAGAAATTTTAGCAAAATCATAAGTTTTTCTTGCTTCGTTAGGATCTAGGATTGTAAAACTGATTTCAGCATAAATCAAAGAACCATCTTCAGCAGTTTTTGTTTGTGTTGTCTTTGTTTCTAAGTAAATTTTGTAGAAACCAGCCTCACTAAACGTCCAAGTTGTTCCATCTGCTGTAAAGTTTTTGTATTCAACATTGTTTCTTAATGCTTGAATTTTTCCTGTTGTGTTCCATTGATAGTTTGATGTGTTTGGAAGAGAAACAACCACAGCATCATTGTAGGTTGCGTGTTCAATTGGGCTTTGGACATTAATGTAGTAAATAATGTCGTTTAAAATGGTTAAAGTAAAGGCATAAGATGTTCCAAAGCGGTGAACTTGACCAACCACGTCAAAAATTTTGATTGTGTATTTTCCGGATTTTTCAAGGTTTACATTTCCAGAAGTAAAGGTGCCTAAATAAATTGTGTCGTTGTAGGTTATGTCTAAGTAAACAAAATTATCAAAAGTAATACCAAAACTGTCGGTGTAGGTTGTTGTCCAAACAAGATTTGCATAAGTGTTGCCTTCTTGTGTAGGGGAAAGGACAATCATGTAGTCGTTTGTTGAAATTCTTGGTGTTGTTGATGAACTTCCTGGTGTGTCTGTGTAGGTGTAGATTTGGAAGTTTGTGAGACGATTACTTTGAGAACTGTAAACTTGAGTAATTGCAATATAGTTTTTGTAAACTTTTCCAGAAATGCTGTAAATTCTGGTGTTTCCAACAATCACAGGGTTGTCATCAATCTTAAGGTCTTGTGCTTCATTTGGCAAAATTTTTATGCTGTCAGCAAATGCTGTTGTTGAGTTAGACAAGAAGAAGTATTGGTTAATCATAAAAATTTCACCGGTTGTTGTGTTTTCATAGCGATATTTGTCTGTGTGAGCATTTAAAATTGTTTCATTAAAGTAAACACTGTAAATTTGACTTGTTGCTGGTTTTATTGTAAATGACAAAGTGTTTTGGTTGATTGTGCCAAGTGTGCTTACTGTTCGAATTTGATAGTTTCCTTCTTGAGAAATTGTGTACGGTGAAGTAATAGGCTTTGAAATTTGTCCATCATAAAGATAAATTGTTACTGGGAACAATAATGAAGTGTCATTATTCCATCTTGCAACAACAGTTTTTGATGTAACTTTTTCTGCAGTTGCAGAGTTCCAAATAATAATTCCAGAAGTGTCGGTTAATGTTATTGTTGGAGCATATGTGTAAATTCCAAATGGATAACTGTAACTGTTGTTGTCAACGTCAATAAAATTGATTTCGTAAACAAGGTGAGATTTTGAAAGAGCAAAGAAAGTTAATGTTACAACATTGTTTCCGCTAATGCTTTCAGAAAAGTAGTTGCTGTAGATTTCAGCGGCACTAACAACATCATTAATTTCATCTGGGGCAGATGTGCTACTGCTTCGGTAAGGAAGTTTGTTTAGGTTAACCAAAATTTCGCCAGTTTCAGGATTTGTAATTTTCAAACTAAATTTATCTGTTCCACCAGTTGTGTATTTAAATTGAACTGTGTTTGGGGTGTAAGAAATGCCATTGTAGGTTTTTGGTTTCTGTTCTTCAAAAACAATTTCGTTTACAAGGCCACTTGTTGAAGGGTAAATGAACAAGTAGTCTTTTCCAAAATTGTCTGTAAATGAAAAGTAGAATTTAAAGCCTGAGTAAATGTTAAACACTAAGGTTGTTGGTTCGTTTCGATTGTTGTTTATTGCTGCAATTGATTTTTTGGGATTTGAGTCATCATAATCAACAGATCTAGTTCCGTTTCTTGTAACTGCAAAATTTGTATATTGTGTTGCAAAAGTGTCTGCAGGAAGAGTTATTGAAAATTGATTTTTAATTCTTGGATCAGGGTTTAAATCATTTAAAGTTAAAGCTTTTCCTGGTGTGTTTAAGTAAAAGTGGATGTCATTTCCTCCACGGTTGTTAATTATAATTTGAATTTTGCTTCCCAAAGCAAGTTTTCCTGTTGTAATGCTGTTATTGATAAATGTGTTAAGTTGATCAATTATTTGCGATTGGTCAGAGTCTGGTGTTATTGTGATTGTGTTAAAGTTTGTGCTTGGATTGTTGTTTACAACGCGATATTTAACAGTGAACCATGCATCATTAATGTTTAATGTTTTAATTTCAAAACTGTTGCTTGAAAGTGTTATGTTTTTTATTACCTCTGCGTCAGAAAAATCAACTTGACCTCTGTAATCGGCTTGAGTTTTTGTGCCAACTTTTATTGTGTAGTTTGGAGTGCTTCCATTAAATGATGTAATAAATTCATATCTAATATTAGAGTTTGTTTCGTTATCGCCAACTGCCAACAAGCTTGCACCACCACTGCTTAAATAAATTGTGTAAACTCTATAGTTTTCTGCTTTATCATATTCAATGATATCATAGTAACCACTTGCCATGTTTTGGAAAATGTAATCTCCAGTTTTTCCACTGTTGTAGTATGATGATCTGTAATAATTGCTGTCACCAGGAGAAAACTTGTTTTGTGTGGCTCTTTCATAAGCAGAACTTCCTGGAACAACTGTTTGTGGAATGCTTGGGTCATAAACAGATGAAACCCATTTAAAGTAGAACACAGAATTACTTTCGGTGTGGCCCTGAGATGTTAGATAGAATGTTGGGCCAACAGCAAAAGCATATTTTGTTAAAAGTTCTGAATCTGGGTCTGAAAGTTTTTCTAAAATTTGTGCTTTTTGTGTTGTGGTTAAATAGGTGTCTGAATTAACTAAGTTTGCAACATTTTGGAATGGGGCAGTGTGGTCAACATAAACATTGATGGTTCCTTGGTAGTAAATGTCTTCAATGTCAACTGGTTTGTTTCCAATGTAGTGGAAAGAAAGAGAAAAAATTTGATCTGCTTGATGTGTTTCAACTTCTGGAGCCATTGGCAAGAGAATGTAGTAAACATATCTGTTGCTTGTGTTTGCTATTGCTTCACGATAATAAAGAATGCCACCATTTTGTGCTTTTGTGCTAAGGCGCATTGTTGTTAAAAATGGGTCAGTGTCATAAGTGCCACTAAAAACACCTTGAATTCTTTCAATTTCGATGTCGGAGAAAATGGTTTTCATTTCTTCTTCTGTTGCGTTTGGATTGTAGGTTCTTACATTGTTTAGTCTAACAGTTGCATCGCTAGAAATTGTCATCATGTTTCCAGCACTTAAATATCTTAATGTTCGGCTAAGTTCAAGGTCATTTCCACCATAGGCAATTTTTGCGCGGTATTCATCATTGGTGTCTGTAAAAGTTAAAATTACGTTGTTATCACCAGAGTAGTAGTAAGTTTTTTCGCTTTCAGATGTTCCATCAATTGATATTTTTGCTGTTGTAAGGTTTGTGTAACCAGAGGTTGATTTTGTTACAGCATTAACTGTTGGAGAATAATTTCCAATTTTAAATGAAAATTCAGCACAGTTTGGTCCAAAATCGTTTACATAAACAGAATTGTCATAGCGAGCAAGTGTGTTCCAATTAAAGTGTCCAGAAATGTTAATTGAAATGTTGCTTGTGTCAAAAAGCAAAACTCGGTAAACACCAGATGTGGACATAAGATAGTTTTTAAGGTTTTTGATTGCATAAATTCCATTTGCTGCATCATTTTCCAAAACTGCCGAAGTGAAAATTCGTTGTTCAGCAAGAGAATGATTGTCTGCTTTAAGTGGGTCAAATCGTTGAACCAAAGCAATTAAAACTGCATTTTTGTTTAAAGTGCTTTTGTTAAACAAAATTTCACCAGTTTCAGGGTCTTGATATCTGTAAACATATTTGTAGGCAACATCATCAACGATTAAAAGTGCAACAGCAGCAGGCAAAAGGTTTGTTCTAACTGCTGGAGATGTTGGCATGCTGCGGCTGTCTTTGTCGGCATTTCTTGATGCTGCAAAGTTGTCATAAAAAGTGTTTTTTGCTTTTGTTTGGTTTGTAAAGCTTTTTACAACTTTTTGGTTGTCTTCATAATCTGCTGTGTTTGTTCCAAGCAAAAGTGAAATTTCTTCACCAGCATTGTAGTTTGCTTGGTCAACAACTGAAATAACGCCACATCTGTCAACAAAAACAACATAGGTTCTTGTTCCATCACCTTTTCTTTCTGAAACATCACTGTCATAAAAGGCATCAACATAATATCTTGTGATTATGTACATTCCAGCCTGGCTGGTTCCATTTCCTGATGGGTTAAGTGCTGAAGAAACATAGTAGTTTTGTCTGTTGTCATTACTGTCCAAAATTGATTTGTTGGTCCATGTCACTGAACTTGTTTGTGAGCCATCTTTCCACAAAACTTTTCCATCTTCACCTGGGTCAGTAGGGCAGTTGCTGCTGTAAGGATAGTTTGGAGAGTTTTTGTCATAGTTTAATTGATAAAATTGCAAAACAATTTTTTTAACAATGAAAATTCCAGTGTCTTGTTGAAGGAAAGAAAATGTTAAAAAGTCACGGTTTGTTGAGTAATTGTTGAAAAGTTGAAGTCTGTTTGCTTGGCTTTTTCCATACTCATCCAAAGGATTGTTGATTGTGTTTGACAAAACTTCATCAAAAGTGTCACCCTCAAAATCTATTACATTACTAAATGAGAAAATTCGGCCTTGAGATTGATCAAGAGAAATTTGAACAGGTGTTCCATTGTTTTCGTTTCCAATGCTGTCTTTTAAAAACATGGAAAGCAAAACAGATTTTCCAACAGATGTGTCTTCTTGGTCAATTAAGTTAATCGTTGGGGAATTTGGAAGTTTTGTTCCAGTGTTTGTGTTTTTGTCATAAGATGATGCCAGGTAAGTGTTGTAGTTGTTGTCAATCACAACAAACACATTTTTGCCTGATATAATGCTTGGTTTTATCGAGATGGATGTTGTTGTTTCATCAGTGTCAACTGTTATTGAAACATCTGTAACACGGTTAATATAGTAGATTTGACTGTTTGTTGATGTTTTAAAATTGTCATTTAATGCGTTTCTTATTCTTGTTGGAATGTTGTAAACTACTCCATTAAATGTTATTGCATTAACATCAGGGCTAGCAAAGTCAAGGATGTCGTCATTTTCTGTTTCGCCGGTGCTAATTTCCAGAGCTTTGTGTGAGCCCCAAACAAATTCAGTTGTTTCAGAAATTAAACTTGAAGTTGATGTTTGCCCCGTTGTTGTTTTTTGGATTTGCTGTGCCTTTGTTGTGTCTAAAATTGTTACAAAAAAGCTTGTGTTTCCGGCTTCATCTTGCAAAAGCAAAAGTCCTAATTTGTTTGTTTTAATGATTTGAGAACTAGAAAATGTTACTGTTGAAGCGTTTTCACTTGAAACTTTTGTGTGGGTGTAGTTTTGACCAACGTTTAAAAGTCCAAAGTTTCCATTTGCCAAAATCCATTGACCAAGTTCTGAGTTGTCATTGACAATTGAAGCAAATTTGTAATTTGGAATGTTTGCAATGTTTGCTTGATAGTAGGTTGCTGTAATGCTTGCACCACTGGCTTTTTGATTCCAAGTCCAAGCAAATTCATAGTTTGTTGTAAGACTAAAGTTTTCTAAACTTGAAATTTCATTAATTTGTTTGTTGTAAAGAGTTCTCTGCAAAGGATCCACTCTAAGGGCTTTAATTCCAGAAATGCTTTCATTGTCAATAGTAAATGTTTTTGTTAGGCTTGAACCACTGTTGGTGTAGTAAATTTTGATTGTGTAGTGTCCATTTCTTGTAAAAATTGTTGGAACAACACTTCTGTCATAAACTTTGTTTCCGTTTTCGTCAAAAGAATACAAAAGTCCATTAAAACTTTGTGGAGCATTGGAAGTTGTTGCTCCAAATTCTTTAAATGAGTAGGTTGCTGTAATTTGAGCATTAAAAATGTTTGATGTTTCCCAAGAAAGAAAAACATGTTTGTTTGTAAATTCACCAACTCCAATTTCGTTAATTTGATCTTCAGGAAGGTCATACAAACTTGTGCTCTCACTGCTGTTTAATGTTGTGGTTTTTATTGCAACTGTTGGTGGGGTGTTTGTAATTCTAAACACAAACATTTGTTGTGAGCAAGCTTCAGGATCAGACATCATGTAATTTTTGAAAGACACAAACACAACATAAAGTCCTGCGTTGTTAAATTTTGTTGAAAAATTGTAAGCACCAAGTGTTTTTTCACCTTTTGAATTTTGGTAAACATACCAACTTGTTTGACTTGCGTTGTTTAGTTCTGCATTATAACGGAATTGAATTGGTGGTTGGTTTGTTGATGCAACTTTTTCAGGATCAAACAAAAATGTGTGCATCTCATCATTTTGATCGTTTTTGGTGTGTGTCAACAACTGAATTGTGCCATTTGTAATTTCAATCTGGTAAGTGCTTGCATCTTCATCTGGGTTAACCAAAACTACATCTGATGCTAAACTTCCGTTTAAGTAAGAAAAATCGTTTTTGTATTTTTCGTTTTGAAGATATGCAAAATTGTTTCCATCTTTTGCGTAGATTGCTTGAAAGCCTTTTAAGTAAAGCATTTCATTTTTAACGAAGTTTTTGATTGATGAAACCATGTTGTCCATGTCTGCAATAATGTAATCTGATTCATCGCCGGTGTTTCCAATTTTTAGTTTAAATTTCTTTTCAAAATCGTAATCACCAAGTTCAGTGAATGTCCATTCCAAACTAAACGAAGCAGATAAATCAAATTCACAAATTTCTTGACTAACTCTGTTGTAGTAGTAGTATTGTCCTTTTATCAAAACACAGTACTCACCATTACGAAGCTCGGAAGGAACAACATAGTTGCCGTCAGAGTCAGGGTTTGGTGCAAGTGGGTTTAAAGGATTGTAATTTACTTTAATGTTAACAAGGTGGTTGTTGCTAATTTGTTTGTCAACATAGTTTGTAAAAACTTTTGTTTTTCTTGCGATTTCTGTTGGTGGGTTAGTGGTGGAAATTAATATTTTGTTACTGTCATAAATTTTTAAAACAGCTTCTCCATACATGCTTGAATTTTGTGCAGAAAAACTAAATTCACCATATTCTTTGTAGGAATACAAAGTTCTTGAGTAAGTTACATTATATTTTTCTGGGTTAAATGAAATGGTTGGGAAAACCAAGTTTTGTGGAACGTTTGATGAGTTGATCACTGTGTTGTCACGAAGTGTTGTGCCATAGTCGGTGTGATAAAAGTAGTGATAAGTTGAGTAGTTCTCCAAAATTTCATCATCTTCAACAACGCAACCACTTTCGTTGGTTAGGTCTTCAACTTTTGATTTTAACACTTTTTTGTCGGTGTAGTCAAACAAAACACTGTCTTCATTGTTTTCGTAAGTGTTTGAAGTTACCAAGTAAAAACTAAAGCTTGCATTTTTTACGGTTTGACCAGTTGTTCTGTACTCAAGAGCTATTTCATAAAAACCTTCAACTTCTGGAACAACAGGGCCAGCATTTTCAACCGCATCTTCATGTGTGTAAAAACTTTCGTCAAGGTAGGCATCTTCAATTATGGAAGAATTAAGTCCATGATATATGTGGCTGTAGTACTGTGTTGTTCCTTGGTCAACAATTCCAGCGCTGTAAAGTTTTGTTCCATTAAATTTCACAGTTATTGCCAAATGTGTGAAGTTTGAAGAACTTGCATCGCCAACTTTGATTTGAATTGCTTGGTGATAGGCTGTTGCGGCGTCTTGTGTTGTTTGTGGAAACCAAAGATACTTTTGTTGCTTTGTGTTAAAGAAAGCAAGCCCAGGTTTTCCGTCAAACATAATTGAATACCCATGGTGTTCGCTGTCAAAATTGCCTAATGGGTCCCAATGTTTTTCACCACCATCATATCTTCCATTGAAATAGTAAACCACCGAACCTTGTTCTTTTGTTTCAAGCTCATTAAAACTGTTAAGAACAGCAAATTCATTTTGCTTAACAGAATCCAGTTGAGTTACGCTTTCTCCATTGTTTTGATAATTCACAACAAAAACTTCAATTGGGTTTTCATCATCAGCGGCAAAAGCTGTTGTTTTTGTTCCAAACATTGCAAACAATGGAAGCAAAAACGCCAAAATCATCAGCATAATGCCAAAAATTAATTTGTTACTTAAAACTTTTTGCATGGTTAACTCCTAAACTTTTGTTTTCCCGACCAAACCGCAAAGGATATACGTCTTAATTAGATTTTAACATATTTTAAGTTTTAACACAACTAAAATAGGGGCAAAAAACAAAAAAACTTAACATATTTTGCGATTTTTTTGCCATAGTTATGCAAATTTTTATATTTTTTTAAAATATAAGGAAAAATTTTAATAAAAAAAAGCACAATTTTTTGTGCCTTTTTTGTGTGTTAATCTCTAAAAACTTTTTTGTTGCGAAGTGTGATGTCATATCTAACTTTTTCTTCATCCAAAAATCTTGCTGGAACATAAGTGTCTGGTGGTGATTTTTGGATATAAATTCCAGCTTTTACGCCCTTAAAAAAGTGTGTAAATGTTGATCGTATTGCGCTTTCTTTAAACATTGAAACAATGATTTCGCCTTCTTTTAAAAGCCCCAATTCATCGGGGGTAATAAGAGCAACACTTGTTTTGCTTGTAGAAGTTGATTTTGTGTCTTGCTTGCTGTCTTTTCCTTTGTTTTCACTGGTTGAAGTTGTTTCAACTGAAGCGTGTCCACAACGTTCACTAAATTCTTTTTTCGTCTTTTCATCAGTGGTTCCCATGTAGTAGTGAATATGGCAGTTTGACTTTATTGCATCAGCTGCTTGGTCACCATATTTCATGTGAATTTGGTTGTAGCTTTGAACGGCCATAAACAAACTAATTCCTCTTGATCTTGCAACGGTTACAATGCTGTCCCATTTTGGAATTTTTGGAAGGTTTCCAAATTCATCCAACACAAAGAAAACACGTCTTGGAAGAGCTTGTTTTGGATATCTATTTGCTGTTGCAACCAAAATTTTGTAAAGCTGCATAATTGCCATAACAGCAATTGCGTGACGGGTGTCTTTTTCATCAGGAACTTGAATGAAAAATGCTGTTGGTTTGTCAGTAAAATGTTCAAAATCCATTTCGTTTCCGCTTGTAACAAAACAAATTCCGCCATCAGCAAATGGGCTCAAGTTTCCGGAAACAATTCCAAGATATCCACGAATTGTTGTTTGTGCGTTGTTGATAACGGGGCTTGCAAGTTGAACTGATTTTGAAAGCACATTTCTGCCCCTAAAATAGTCTTGCAAAGAGGCATAAGGATTGTCTGGATTTTCATCTCTAAAGTTACAAACTCTTGCAAGGTTAAAAAGATTAAATTTTTCTTTTGTCATGCCAAGTTCAGGAAATTCACTGTCTTCAAGCATGGCAAGCATCACACCCAAAACAAAGTCTTTTGCTCCACGATCCCAAGATGCGTTTTCACCTTGGCTGATTGGACACAGAGTTATGGCAATGTCATTAAGGTCTTCATAAGCTTCATCTTCAAGCTGTTTTTTAAGTGCTTTTATGTCATTGTCAAGCATGGTTTTTGTTGGGTAGGCAACACCTTGAAATCCAAAAAATTCAGGTCCATAAACGGCACCCTCAATTGGTTTAAGCCCAACATTTTCGGGCTTTGTGTTGTTGTAAATTTTAACTTCACCATAAAGGTGCAAACTGCGTTGAAAAGCCAAAAAGGGATTTT
>CAMVKM010000011.1 GCA_947168085.1 uncultured Clostridia bacterium
AAAGGTGAGCAAATTAATGTTCCAGACATTTGTGCTTCTTTTCAAAAGCAGGCAGTTGATATGCTTGCAAGCAAAGTTATTAGAGCATGCAAAAAGCTTAATTTAAACACAATTGTGCTTGCTGGCGGAGTTGCTGCAAACAGTGGGCTTCGTGAAACGCTAACAAATTTGTGTGATGAAAATGGTTTTAAATTATTGTTTCCACCAATTGAGCTTTGTGGAGACAATGCTGCAATGATTGGCTCGCTTGCTTATTTTAACCTTTTGAGTGATGAGCCAGCAAAACTTGATATGTCAGCAAAACCATACATTCCATTAAATTAAAAAAACTAGCGATTCGCTAGTTTTTTATTTTTCTTCAAAAGAAAAGGCTTTTGTTTGTTTTTGCATTAATTTGTTCTCTTGTTTTAAAATTAAGATGTTTTTAGAAAGTTCATATCCCAGAAAATCAAGTTCTTTTGCGTAATGAAACATTTGTGGTTTTAATATATTAAATTCCTTTAATAAAATTTGGGCAAGTGGGCAGTCCCCAAAGTCTTTTTTGAATTTCTTTTCTTGCCATGCAAGTTGTTTTAGAAGTTTTTTCCCAGAATCATACATGTTTGCAGAACTTTCCAATTGATTCGAAGCAAAATACACAAGTTGTTTTTTTGCGTTTTTGCTAATTTGTTTGTTGTTAATTGCATCTAAGATAAATTGTGCGCCAGATTGCCTTGCATCAATTTCCATGGCATTATACCAATATTTTTCATTTGCTAAAAAATCTAGTTTTGAAGTTCTGATTCCACAAAACTGGAAAATTTGTTGAAAAGCCATAATTTTGTATTTGATGTCCACATCATTGTTTCCAGTTAAAAATTGTTTTATAAAGAAAAATTGTTTTAGATGTTGACTTTCATGAGCTAAACTTTTTAGTATTTGACCAAAGCTTTGTCCATAAAATTTGTGTGTTTCAAGTAATTTTTTTTTGTAAATCCTAACACTGTTGTTTGCATTTGCTGCAGCAAGTTGACCACTAAAAATTGAATTGGTCATTACTTGAAATTTAGGTCTTTCAAGTCCGTTTTTGTCTGCAATAGCATTCAAAATTTCTGACACAATGTTTTCTTGTTTTTCTCCCAAAAGCCCAACTTCGCAAAACTCATTAAAAAGTGATGCCAAAATTTCATCATTTTGTTTTTTTTGTTTTTCCAAAATTTTAACTTTAAAAACATTGTGAGCAACAGCTAGCGCTAAAAATGTGTCTGCTTCAGTTAAAATGCCGTTTTCTGGTGTTAATGAAATTGCTTTTTTAAAAAGGTTTTCCATAAATTCTCCTAATTTTAATTCTATCACAAAACGAAAAAATGTCAATACCAAAAATAAAAAAGCTGAAAATTCAGCTTTTTTACATTTTTAAGTGTTTATTTTAATTCACCTTTGTCATAAACTTCAACAACGCCTTTGTCCAAAACTTTTATGGTCATTCCGTCTTTTACATAATCCAAAAATTCTTGTCCAAGATTGTCAACAACAGGCATGTTAATATCATCAAGCCAAACACCAGCAAGAATTGAGCCGGCGGCAGCAAGTGAATCAATTGGGTTACTAAACAAAAGGCAGGCAGGTTGTCTTTTCATTGCACAAGCACAGTAAAGAACAAGTCCACCGGTTGTGGACCCAATTGTTTGAGGAAGGCAAAGAGCGCGTCCAGCCATTTGCTTCCCAAAAAGGTCTTTGTTGTTTTGGTCCCCACAAGTTGCTTTTTTGTCACCAAATTGAAGAGCTTTTTGAAATGATGCCAAAGTGTTTAAGCCACCATGGCTCACAACAGCTTCTGCAGTTGTTGTTCCAGGAGTTACAATTCGTCCTTTAAATGTTTTCATTACGCTTTTCCTCCTTTTGTAAGTTTTTCCAAAATTTCATCATCAGTGTAGTATCTTGCTGTTGTGTAGGTTCTTAACTTGTTTGATGATGTAATTACTGGCATTTTACCACAAAGTGGGTTGTTCATGTACATAAGTGGGCAAATGGATGAAACAATAACACCAAAACTTTTAAGTTTTTGCCCTTCAGACAATTTTTCAAAGACTTTTAAAACCGCTGGTGGGGTGGTAAACACTGTTGGAATTAAAACTTTTTTACGACCATTTGCTTTTAAGTTTTGTTCAAGTTTGTTTGTCCAATCTAAAAGTTCTTGAAGTGATAGGTGAGGACAGCCAACAAAACAGAGTTTTGGTTTTGCATTTATGTTTTTCCAAACAACAGGGTAGTCTTTTTTAACTCTTTCAAGTTCTTCGTCATCAATAACATATTCTTTTGCGTTTTTACAAATTAAGTCTTTTCCCAGTTCTTTTGCTTCTGGGGTTAGTTTGTCTATATGGTAAAGACCAACGGCGCCATTTGAAGCAGTTGCAGCACCAAAGTTTTTAAGATAAGAACAAGTTTTGTCATCAAGTTTTTTGCCAAGCCATTTATCAAGCCCAACAACATAAGGCACTTCTTCCATAACTTTCATGCCAATTGCTGAACCTAAAAGTTGTGCTTCAGGTTTTTTTGTTGTTTTAACTTTTATAATCCAAGTTGCCTTTCTTCCTTTGTCTGTAAGTAATCCAAAATATGGAACAAACCCAACAACCGAACCCATAAGGTCCATGATTCCGGAGTTTCTGTTGCATCTTGCTCCCAAAACACTGTTAGCGTAAACAACAGCAGAGCTTTCTGACCAGCTTAACACATCACCTTGTTTTGGTTTGTTTCCAACTTCATCCATGTAGGCAGTGCAGGTGAATGCATCTTTGTTCATAAGACCCAAAGCTTCAAGTTGTTTTTCATAAAAGTCTTGTTTGCTGTACATAAATTTTTTAAATATGAGTTTTTGTAAAAAGTTTGCAGGAACATTTTTGTCTAGTGGCCTTGGGTCAACAGAAAATTGTTGTCCAGATTTTGCTCCAGCTTCCAAAAGTTTGTTCATAAGATCATAAACTGGTCCAAGAGCTTTCAACCCAAATGATGTAACAAGGTGATTGTATTTTGACGTAACTTTAACCATTTTTGTTGCGCCAAAAGTTTCACCATACATAACAAGAGTTTTCATAACTCTAGCCAAAGTGTCTCCCTTTTTGCCATCTAAAATTTCTTTTTGCTCTTTTGTCAATTTCATTGCCATTTTTTGTTCTCCTTTTTTAGTTGAAACGTGCAAATTTTGCTCGTTTTCCAAGCTTTTCTTCAATTCTTAAAAGTTGATTATACTTTGCAACGCGGTCACTTCGAGAAGGTGCTCCGGTTTTAATTTGTCCTGCACAAGCTCCAGTTGCAATGTCAGCGATGTAGCAATCTTCAGTTTCACCACTTCGGTGTGAAACAATGGTCGAAAATCCGGCTTCTTTGGCTCTTTTTATTGTTTGCAAGGTTTCAGTAACAGTGCCAACTTGGTTTAATTTAACAAGAATTGAATTTGCCGCCTTCATTTCAATTCCTTTTTCCAAAATTTGTGGGTTTGTAACAAAAAGGTCATCACCAACAATTTGAATTTTTTTGCCAAGTTTTTTAACAAATTTTTGCCAAGATGGCCAATCATCTTCGTCAAAACCATCTTCAATGGAAACAATCGGGTATTTTTTTATCATTTCTTCATAATAAGAAAGAAGTTCGTCTGCAGAAAAAAGTTTTTTGCTTTTCCAAAAATAATAACCATTTTTATTTAATTTTTTTGCTTCGTTCATCATTTCTGAACTTGCAACATCAATTGCAATGCAAAAATCTTTTTTTGGTTTAAATCCAGCTTTTTCAACGGCTTTTACAATGTACTCAAATGCTTGTTCATCTTTTTTGAAGTTTGGAGCAAATCCACCTTCGTCGCCAACAACGGTGGAGTAGCCATCTGCTTTTAAAACGCCTTTTAGTTCATGAAAAACTTCGGCGCACCATCTTAATGCTTCGCTCCAACTTTTTGCTCCTGTTGGGACAATCATAAATTCTTGAATATTAAGGCTGTTGTCTGCATGCTTTCCGCCGTTAATCACATTCATCATAGGCATAGGAAGAACATATTCTTTTTTTCCAATATGTTCAAACAGATCAACACGTTTACTGTTTGCAGCAGCTTTTAAAGCAGCAAGTGAAACTCCCAAAATTGCATTTGCTCCAAGTTTTGCCTTGTTTGGTGTTCCGTCCAAATCAATCATGGCTTTGTCGATTTTTGCTTGATCAAAAACATTCATTCCGATAATTTTTTTAGCTATTTTTGTGTTTACATTTTTAACAGCGTTTAAAACCGATTTTCCAAAGTAGTAGTTTTTGTCGCCATCTCTAAGTTCAATGGCTTCTTTGCTGCCAGTTGAAGCGCCAGATGGAACTGATGCTCTTCCAAAAGCTCCACTTTGTGTAAAAACATCAACTTCAACAGTTGGAGTTCCACGTGAATCCAAAATTTGCCTTGCTTTGATTTTTGTTATCAAATCTTTCATTTTTTCACCTCTTATTCTTTATATATAATTGATTATACAATAAACTAAAATTTTTTCCAAACAAAAACACGCAAAAAATTTAAAAATTTATGAAAACTTTTTCAAGTTTTGCCCTTTTTAAGTTGATTTTTCGAAAAAAGTGTGGTATCATACAAACTATAGAATTTAAAGGAGAAAACAAAAAATGGCAAACATACTTAATGAATTGAAAGAGCGTGGTCTTGTAAAACAAACTGTTTTTGAAGATGACCTTTTTAAACTTTTAGAAAAGGAAAAAGTTGTTTGTTATTGTGGCTATGATCCATCTGCCGACAGTCTTCATATTGGAAATATGGTGTCTTTGGTTTTGCTTCTTCGCATGAAAAAAGCAGGGCACAAACCAATTGCTCTTGTTGGTGGTGCAACAGGAAGAATTGGTGACCCAACAGGTCGAAATGACATGCGTCCACAAAAAACTGCAGAACAAATTAAGCACAATGTTGAAAGCATAACAAAGCAAATTAAAGATTTTTTTGCGCTTAATGGTGAAGACATCCAAATTGTTAACAATGATGATTGGCAAAGCAAGTTAACATACTATGATTTTTTAAACGAAATTGCAATGAACATGTCTGTAAACAGAATGCTTGCAACAGAATGTTTTAAGTCACGAATGGAAAATGGATTGACATTAGCAGAATTTGTTTACATGCCAATGCAAGCACTAGACTTTTTGCATCTTTACAAAAACTTTAATTGTTTGGTTGAATTTGGTGGTGATGACCAATGGGGAAACATTTTGGCTGGAGTTGATTTAATCAGAAAAAAAGAGCGTGCGCCAGTTTTCGCTGCAACTGTTCCACTTTTAACAAAAGCTGATGGAACAAAAATGGGCAAATCTGTTGGTGGCGCTGTTTGGATTGACAGAAACAAATTTAGTGACTATGATTTCTTTCAATTTTTTAGAAACATTGAAGATGAAAAAGTTGAAGAAATTTTTAAAGTTTTAACTCTTCTTCCACTCGATGAAATTAAATCAATTTGTTCCGTGTCAGGAAAGGCTATGAACGCAGCAAAAGAACGCTTAGCTTACGAAGTTACAAAACTTGTGCGTGGAGAAGAAAGTGCAAAAAAAGCGCAAGAACAAGCCAGAGCGAATTTTGGCGGTGAGTTTGAAGAAATGCAAACTTTAGAACTTCCGTCAAAAGATGTAAACAGTGTGATTGATTTGCTTGTTTTAACAAAAATGGCGGCAACAAGAGGTGATGCAAAGCGTTTGATTGAAGGCCGTGGAGTTAAAATTGATGATGAAGTTGTTGAAACTTTTGATTTTCCACTTATAAAACAAGAGTTTGTTCTTCAAAAAGGTAAAAAAAGTATACAAAAGGTAAAATTAATATAATGGACACATTTTTGTCTGTAACTTCAGAAAAAATTTTAAAAGGCGAGTTTGAACAAAAAAAATCTCGCTTTTTGTCTTTTGCTAAATATGTTTCATCAAGTGAAGATGCCGAAGAGTTTTTGCGTGGCATAAAAAAAGAGCATCAAGCAGCAAAGCATGTTGTGTTTGCTTACAGACTGTTAAACACAAGCAGGTGCAGTGATGATGGGGAGCCATCAGGCACAGCAGGGAAGCCAGTGCTATCTTTACTTGAAAAATTGGGACTTTTTAATGTTTGTGTTGTTGTGGTTCGTTATTTTGGTGGCATAAAATTGGGTGCGGGTCCACTTTTAAGAGCATATGTGGAAGCGGCAAACATGGTGCTTGTGACGCCATTTTGTGTTTATGAAAAATGTTTTAAATCGCACATTAAAATTGACTTTAAAGATTTTGAAAAACTTTTGCCACTTTCAATGAAACGCAAAATAATAACTGAGAACATAACATTTTCAAACAAAGTGGAACTAGATTTAACTTATCCAAAAACATTTAAACATAATTTTGATGAAACATTTAAACAAGAAATTTTTTATAGTTTTGGGGTGAAAGATGTCTAAAATAACAAAAATTGGCGAGCAAAAAAACAGACAATCAATTTATGTTGATGACAATTTTGTTTGTTTTCTTCAAAGTTTTACGATTTTCAAACACAAGTTGTTTGTGGGGAAAGAAATAACACTTCAAGAGCTTGAACAAATTCAATTTGAAAGTGAAAAAGATTATGCTTTTGACCTTGCCCTGAAACATATAAGTAAATACACAAAAACAGAAAAAGGCCTAAAAGATTACTTAATATTAAAAGGTTTTTTGCCAGAACTTTGTGATGTTGTGATAGAAAAAGTTAAAGAGTATGGCTACATAAGTGACAAGCGTTATGCCGAAAATTTTGTAGAAACAAATAAACACAGATTTGGAAAAAACCGGTTAAAGCAAACACTTTTGCAAAAGGGAGTTTCAAAAAATTTGGTTGACTGTCTTAACTTTGAAACAAATGAGCAAGATTTGCTTGAAATTGCTCAAAAATATATGAAAAACAAAGAAAGCACTTTTCAAAACAAACAAAAATGTGCAAAATTTTTGCTTTCTCGTGGATTTGAATGGAACGAAATTTCAAAAACACTAAACAAATTAAATTTTAAGGAGATTGAAGATGAAGATTGGCAATGATATTGTTGAAGTAAAACGCTTTTTGGAACTTGTGTCTAACAAACGTTTTTTGGATCGTGTTTTTTCGTTAGAAGAACAAGAACACATTGCATTGTTAAAAGACAAACAAAAACAGGCTGAACGCATGGCAGGCAAGTTTGCAGCAAAAGAAGCTGTTGCAAAAGCATTAGGGTTTGGAATTAGTGGCGGTGTTGATTTTTCAAAAATTATGGTTTTGCCAGATGAATTTGGCGCACCAAAAGTAAAACTTTTAGATCAAACAAAAGATGTTTTTGAAAAAATGCCAGAAAAAGAAATTGAAATCAGCATTTCAAACACAAATTCTTACGCAACTGCTGTGTGCATAATTTTTTAAATTAAAAGAAAACAAAAACTGCATAAAAACAAAAATATTACAAAGATTAAAGAAAAGAAGGTTAAAAACTTCTTTTTTATTTTTAACTTTTGGTTTTAAAAATGATGAAAAGGGGATAAATTAATATGTATTCAAATCAAAACAAAAAAACAAATCTTGAAAAATGTGCTCAAAAACTTGCCAAAAAGGTTGCGAACATTCCACCAAAGAGTGAGCATAAAATGAAAGTAGAAGCTTATCAAAATTTTGATTTTAAAACTATTTTGCAAGATTTGGAAAATTTTTTAAACAGTGATTTGATGAATTTTGAAAACTATGAACATTGGTTGGAGGAAAATGTTGAACCAAATCAAACGCGGTGAACTTTATTATGCAGATCTATCTCCAGTTGTTGGAAGTGAACAGGGCGGAGTGCGTCCTGTTTTGGTTGTTCAAAATGATGTTGGCAACAAATTTAGTCCAACGGTGATAGTTGCTGCCATCACCTCAAAACTCTCAAAAGCAAAACTTCCAACACACATAGAAATTGAAGCAAAAACTTTTGGACTAGAAAAAGATTCTGTTATTTTGCTTGAACAAATTCGAACGCTTGATAAAACAAGACTTCAAAACAAAATTGGAGACTTAAGTTCATCTCAAATGAAGTCTGTTGACAGGGCAATCTTGATCAGTTTGGGCTTTTTTTCTTAACATTTTTGTTTTTCTTTTGGTATGTGTTAAAAAATCACAAAAAAAACCCAAAAAACTTAAAATTTTTTTAAAAAGGGTCTTTACAAACACTTTTGTTTGTGGTATAATTAAGTCATACTAAAAGGAGAAATTTTTTTATGGCAGACGCAAATAAAAATTCAAAATGGTTTCAGTGGTTTATGATCTTTTTGCTTGCAGTAGTGGTTGCAATCAGCCTTGGATTGATTGTTTACTACTTTGTCCAAAACGATGAAACTATTAGATTTAAAAACAGTTTATTAAAAGTAAACGCAGATGAAGAAATCGTGGTTGAAATCGAGCACAAAGATGCAAGAAAGGGAACTACAATCGAATTGGAATCTTATGATGACAAGGTTTTGACTTACAACAAAGAAAAATCAACACAAACTCGTTGGGTGTTTAATGCAATTGCTGGTGGAGAAACAGAAGTTGTTTTGAAAACAAACAGCAGCAACTACAAAAGCAAACCAACACAAACATGTAAACTTAACATTGGAAATGGTGATGTTGAAAGCCCATACTTTGTAAGCACAGCTCAAGATGTTCAAAAAATTAATGAGCGTGGAGTAGACAAATGGTACATACAAACTCAAGACATTGACCTTGGAGTTATTAATGGTTGGACACCAGTTGGTGGGGCTATCGGTTTTAGTGGAAACTACAACGGAGCTGGCTACACACTTTTCAATCTTACATCTTCTCACGCAGAAGGATTGAACACAGCTGATGGTTTGTTCTCAATGATTGCAAAAGGTGGAGTTGTTACAAACTTCACAATGAAAGATGCAAACATTAACACAGCAGCAACCTATGCTGGTGTTGTCGCAGGATTTAACAGTGGAACAATTAGCAAAATCAACATTGTTTCATCAAGTGTTGTATCAACAACAAATTCAGCAGCAACATATGTTGGAGCAGTTACTGGAGCAATGAGATACTACAACTCTGTTGCTGGAATTGTGAGAATCGAACAAGTTACAGTAGATTCAGCAACAACAGTTGGAACAGCAAACGCAACACAATTTGCCTACATTGGTGGAATTTGTGGTGCTATTGAAAGTGGAACAATTGTAAACTCATATTCAAAAGCAACATTAACAACAACAGAAAGAACAATTGCTGGTGGACTTGTTGGATGCATGGCAACAGAAGCTGGCGCAACATCAACAGCACAAAAGGCAAACATTGCAAACTCTTACACAGTTCCAACATTCTCAGGCACAGCTGTAGTTCAAGCCGGTGTTGTTGGAGAAGTTTTGAACGCAAACATTAGTGACTGTCGTTTTGATGGTGTTTATTATGTTTCAGATCAAGTAAGTGCTTGGACAGATGGAGAGGGAGCAAACTACACAGAAAGTGGAGAAGATGCTGACCACCACGCATACAATGTTGTTCTTGTTAAGAAAGTAAGCACAGAAGCAGCAAAAACTCGTTCAACCTACACTTACATTACAAGTGGTGGACTTGAAAGTGCTTGGGACTTTGACACAGTTTGGGCAATTGATCCAGCAGTAAACGCTGGTTACCCAACTCTTAGAATGGGAGACACAGTTCAAGATGACATCTTTGATCCAACAGCAGCTCCTGAAGACACAGACATTGACACACAAGAAGAACTTCAAGCAATTAAAAACAATGTTGAAGGAACTTACAGACTTAAAGAAAATGCCGTAATTCCAATTAACATGGACACATGGCAAACAATTCAAAACTTTAACGGAACAATTGAAGGAAATGGTGCAACACTTGCTCTTACAAGTGCAGACACAACTTCAACAATGTTGTTTGACACATTAAAAGTAAACGCAAAAATTGAAAACCTTACAATTACAGGACTTGACCTTGTAAGCAACAAAACTTATGTTGGTGGACTTGCAGAAGTTAACGAAGGAACACTTAACAACATTACTGTAAAAGGTAACATCGTTGCAAAAGATTCAGTTGCAGTTGGTGGAATTGTTGGTCTTAACACAAAACTTATTGCAAAATCAACAGCAGAATCACTTAAAATTGTTGCAAGAGCAATTTCTGGAACAATTAAAGCTGGTGGAATTGCAGGTGAAAACCGTGGAACAATTAATGAATGTGAAGTAAAAGACACAACACAAATTAATGAACACTCTGCAAACAGTGGAATTGTAATCGCTGGTGGAATTAGTGGTTACGCAACAGAAAGCTCAGTTATTTCAAACGCAAAATCTTCAGCAACTATCACACTTTCAGACAACAATGACTCAGTTGCTGGTGGAATTGTTGGTCTTAACGAAGACCGTGCAGTCATCACAAAAGCACAAGTTTTGAAAGGAACAATCAAAGCTAGCATGGTTGGTGGACTTGTTGGTAGAAACAACGGAGAAGACACAAACGAATTTGTAAGCATTGAAAAATCACAAGTAAACAGTGGAGTAACATTAACTGGTGCAAACGCTGGTGGACTTGTTGGAGACCTTGTTCGTGGTGTTGTTGAAAACAGTGCAACATTTGCAAGCCTTTCAGCAAAAATCATGGCAGGATTTGCAGTAGAAGTTCAAGGTTCAACTGGTGCAAATGGTGACGGAAAATATGCAACAATTCGCACAAGTTTTGCTTCAGTAACATTCGACACAGCAGCTGGAACAGCTTACGCTGAAACAAAGAGTGTTATCCGTGGAACAAACTTTGCTTGGTATTGTATGCTTTTCGGAGAATCAGCATCAAATCCAAATTCATTCAAACTTGCTGGTTACATTAATGATTCAGCATTCAACAATGCTTCAGGTGGAGAACTTTGTGGACACTCAGAAGTTCCAGTTCTTTGGACAGGTAGTGACAACAAAGGTTACACAGAAAGTGAATGTAAGAAAGCTGACACATTCAAAAACATTTTCAGCACAGAAATTTGGAAACTTGTTGACGGACAACTTCCAACAATCAAGTTTAATTAAATAAGAAAAAAGAGTAAATTGGAGTTTACTCTTTTTTTGTTTTAAAATTATTTTCAATTTGTTTTGTATTTTCAAAGTGGGTGACTTCTTCTAATTTTTGTTATATAATACTGTAGAAACTTGAGATTGAGAACTTTGTGTTCCAATTGGTCTCAAGTTTTTTTAAACATTAAAAGTTTGTGCAAACTGCACAAAAATTTTTATAAGAAAAACACTTGATTTTGTTGCTAAAATAGTGTATAATTTATTATCTTGTGAACTGGGATGATGTGTGAAGTTACCTTAGAATGCGACTTCTAAGGAGAATTTACGCGGACAAGTGGCGCAAAAGCGCTGCGCCAAACACAAAAAAAGGCTTTTTATTTTTTTTGTTCACAAGGTTGACACACACGGAAGGGTATACGCCGATTTGCTTTCGTTTGTGTAATATCTAACAAAAGGTTGGTTGAGGCGAAAATTTGAGATTGCCCAAAAGAAAAACTGTGAAGAATTTTGGGTGTATCAAAGGCTCTGCCATATCAATCGTTCTTTTTTGAGAGAGGAGAAGGATTTGCGTAACCTTTTGTTAGATATTATATGTGTCATGAGAGAAAAAGTGTTTGGTTTGTTTAATCTTTTGGAGGTGTGTGTAATGGCTACACAAAAAATCAGAATTAAACTTAAATCTTTTGATGCAGGTTTAATTGATCAGGCAGCCGCTCGCGTTGTTGATGCTGCCACAAAATCAGGTTGCAAGTATTCTGGTCCAATTCCTCTACCAACCGACAGAGAGGTTGTAACTGTTCTTCGTTCACCACACGTAGACAAAGACAGTCGTGAGCAATTTGAAATCAGAACACACAAGCGCCTTATCGACATTTTTAGTCCAACAACAAAAACAATTGAAACACTTAAAAAGTTGGACTTGCCAGCTGGTGTCGACATTAAAATAAAACTTTAATAGGTAACAAGGAGAAAAATTATGAATAAAGCAATTTTGGGTAAAAAACTTGGTATGACTCAAGTTTTCTCTCCAAAAGGAATAGTAATACCTGTTACAGTTGTAGAAGCAACTCCTAATGTTGTTGTGCAAATCAAGAACGAGGAGAACGACGGATACAATGCAATAGTTGTTGCCTATGGAGAGATTAAGGAAAAGTTGGTAAACAAACCTATGTCTGGAATTTTTAAGAAAGCAGGCGTAGAACCAAAGAAAACATTAAAAGAGTTTAGACTTGATGACATCAGTGGTTACACTGTTGGACAAGAAGTTAAATGTGATGTTTTTAGCGATGGCGACAAAGTTGACGCAATCGCAACATCAAAAGGACATGGTTACACTGGTATCATTTACCGTTGGGGAATGCATCATCAAGACAACACTCATGGTGGATACAAAATTCACCGCCACCAATCACTGGGTGGAACATCTGGAACTTGTAAAGTTTGGAAAGGCAAGAAAATGGCTGAACGCTACGGCGGATCACAAGTTACAATTCAAAACCTTGAGGTCGTAAGGGTTGACAGTGAAAGAAATTTGATTTTGGTTAAGGGTGCAATTCCAGGACCACGCAACGGCATGGTACTTCTTAGGAATGCAATCAAAGCTTAAGGAAAGGAGAGAGAAAAATGTCTGTAACAACAAAAGTTTATGATGTAAACGCAAATGAAGTTGGCTCAATGAAACTTAACGACAAAGTTTTCGCTGTTCCTTTCAATGAGCCACTTATTCATCAAGTGGTGGTTGCATATCTTGCAAACCAAAGACAAGGCACAAAACGAACACTTAACCGTGGTGAAGTTCGTGGACGTGCTAAAAAACCTTGGAGACAAAAACACACAGGTCGCGCAAGACATGGTAGCAGACGCAGCAACCTTTGGATTAAAGGTGGAATGGCATTTGCTTTAAGACCTCGCGACTTTTCACAAAAAATCAACAAAACAGCAAGAAAAGTTGCTTTCTGTAGCGCACTTAGTGCAAAACTTGAGCAAAAAGATGTTGTGGTTGTTGACAAATTTGGTTTTGAAAACAACAAAACAAAACAAATGGCAAAAGTTCTTGAAAACTTTAAGTTTGACAAAACAGTTTTGATTGTTTTGGACAGTGCAGATAAAAATGTTATTCTTGCAAGTCAAAACATTCCAAACATTGAAGTTGTAAATGTTGACCTTGTTAACACATACCAAATCGTTGTGGCAAACAAAGTTATGTTTACAAAAGATGCCGTTAAAAAATTAGAGGAGGCTTACACTGATGGAAATAACTAACATTATTATAAAACCTTTATTATCAGAAAAAGCATACTCTGATATTAAAAACAAAAAATACTGGTTCGTTGTTGAAAAAACAGCAACAAAAGAACAAATCAAACTTGCAGTTGAAAAAATGTTTGGTGTTGAAGTTGAATCAGTAAACACTTCAATCACTGCAAAAAAACCAAAAAAGCGTCATGGAAGAATCAATGGCTACACTTCAGAAATTAAAAAAGCAATTGTAACACTTAAAAAAGACAGTAAGCCAATAGCCTTCTTTGAAAGCTTGTCGTAGGAGGGAGTAACATGGCAGTAAAAAGATTTAGACCAATCACACCTTCTAGAAGATTTATGGTTAAACCAACCTTTGAAGAAATCACAACAAACAAAGCAGAAAAAAGTTTGCTTGTGTCATTAAACAGCAAGGCTGGCCGTAACAATCAAGGCCGCATCACTGTTCGTCATCAAGGTGGTGGAGTTCGCCGTAAATATCGTGTGATTGATTACAAACGCAACAAAGATGGCATTCCTGCAACTGTTGCAACCATTGAATACGATCCAAACCGCAGTGCTTACATTGCACTTCTTAACTATGCTGATGGTGAAAAGAGATACATTCTTGCACCACTTGGCTTAAATGTTGGAGATGTTGTTCAAAGTGGCACAGGCAGTGAAATTAAGGTGGGCAACGCTATGCCAATGACAGATATTCCTGTTGGAACTGTCATTCACAATGTTGAAATGCAACCTGGTCGTGGTGGACAAATGGCACGTAGTGCTGGAAACTCTGCAAGACTTGTTGCTCGTGAAGGAACACATGCAACTCTTGAACTTCCAAGTGGAGAGATGCGTCTTGTTTCATCAAAATGTCGTGCAACAATCGGACAGATTGGAAATGTTGATCATGAACTTGTTAAAATTGGAAAGGCCGGAATTAACCGATACAGAGGTATCAGACCAACCGTTCGTGGTAGTGTTATGAACCCTGTAGATCACCCACATGGTGGTGGTGAATCAAAAGCGCCTATTGGTCGACCAAGCCCTAGCACACCTTGGGGTAAACCTGCTCTTGGTAAGAAGACTAGAGACAAGAAGAAACCAAGCAGCAAGATGATCATTAAGAGAATAAACTAGGAGTAAATTATGAGCAGAAGTTTAAAGAAAAAACCATATGTTGAAGCACGCTTAATGTCAAGAATTCAAAAAATGAACGAAGCAAATGAGAAAAAGCCTGTAAAAACATGGTCACGTGCATCAACAATTTATCCAGATTTTGTTGGTCACACTATTCAAGTTCACAACGGACGTAAATTTATACCAGTTTATTGTTCAGTTGAAATGGTTGGACACAAACTTGGAGAATTTGCTCCAACAAGATTGTTCAAAGGTCATCCCGGCTCAAAAGTTGCCGGAAAGGCTTAATGTGAGGTGTTGTTATGGCAAAAAGAATTAGAGAAAAAGCAGCGAAACGCAACGCTGAACGCGACAAGCGTCCACAAGCAATTGCAAAATACATAAGAATGACTCCAACAAAAGTAAGAGCAGTTCTTGATCTTATTCGTGGAAAAGATTACTTTGAAGCAGTGGGAATTTTGCAAAGCACACCAAGAGCAGCTTGTGAGCCTGTTCTTAAAGTGCTTGAAAGTGCTGGAGCAAACGCAGAAAACAATTTGAACATGAGCAAAAATGACCTTTTTGTTGCAGAATGTTTTGCAAATGAAGGTATGACACTCAAGAGATACTGGTATCGTTCACACGGAAGTGCTGACATCATCACAAAAAGAACTTGTCACATCACAGTTATTTTGGATGAGAAAAAAGATGCAACTCTTGTAACAAGCACTGAAGAAAAAAAACCAGCAAAAAAACAAACAAAAAAAGCTGAAGCAGAAAAACCTGCAAAAGCAGAAAAAACAGCACAAGAAGGAGGCAATGAGTAATTATGGGGCAGAAAGTAAATCCTCACGGACTTAGAGTTGGTGTTGTTAAAGGTTGGGACACTGTTTGGTTTGCAGACAAAAAAGATTTCGCCGACCTTTTAATTGAAGACAACAAAATCCGTAGATATATTCAAACAAATTGCAAAGAAGCAGCAGTTTCCAAAATTGTGATTGAGAGAACTCAACCAGAACAAGGAAAAGTTGTTGTAAATGTTCACTGCGCAAGACCAGGAATTATCATTGGTCAAAAAGGTGCTGGAATTGAGACACTTAAAAAAGCATTAAACAAAATTGTTGCTGGAAAAGAAGTTGTTCTCAACATTAAAGAAATTAAAAATCCAGATGGTGATGCAAATGTTATTGCTCAATCAATTGCACAGCAAATTGAAAAGCGTGTTCTTGTAAAAAGAGCAATCAAGTCATCTATTCCAAAAATCATGAAAAGTGGAGCAAAAGGTTGCAAAATCATGGTAAAAGGCCGTATCAACGGTGTTGAAATTGCAAGAGCAGAAAAGTATTCTCAAGGCTCAGTTCCTTTACACACATTAAGGGCTGACATTGACTACTGTTTTGCAGAAGCTCACACAACTTATGGAGCACTTGGAGTAAAAGTTTGGATCTACAAAGGTGAAGTTTTGGAAAAGAAACAACCTCAAACCTACCGCAAACAAGGGGGTGAGCAATAATGTTAGTTCCAAAAAGAACCAAGTACAGAAAAATGCAAAGAGGTCGTATGACCGGTCGTGAAGCAAGAGGAAACAGAATTGCCTATGGTGAATTTGGTCTTGTTGCTCTTGAACCTGCATGGATTAAATCAAATCAAATTGAAGCAACTCGTATTGCAATGACACGTTATATGAACCGTGTTGGAAAAGTTTGGATTAAAATTTTCCCACACAAATCATACACCAAAAAGCCTTTGGAAACCCGTATGGGAAAAGGAAAAGGAAACCTTGAAGGTTGGGTTGCAGTAGTTAGACCAGGAAGAGTTTTGTTTGAAATTTCTGGTGTTAGCGAAGAAGTTGCAAGAGAAGCTTTGAGACTTGCTGGTCACAAGCTTCCAATCAAAACAAAGTTCTACACAAAAGAAGCTTTAGATGCAGAAGTTGATGCTCGTCTTGCTGGAAAAGATCCACAAGAAGCAGTTCAAGCTTTGAAGAAAAAAGCTTCCGCAGAAGAAAAAACAGAAGCAGAAGGAGGAAATGAATAATGAAGTCAAAAGAATTTAGAGAAATGACAAACGACGAACTTACAAACAAGCTTAAAGAACTAAAAACTGAACATTTCAATCTTCGTTTCTCCCACGCAACTGGACAACTTGCAAATCCAATGATGCTTAACACAGTTAAAAAGGACATTGCAAGAGTTATGACAATTTTGCGCGAAAGAGAACTTAAAGAAGAGAAAAAAGGTAATTAAGGAGGAATGGCAAAATGGAAACACAAAGAAATTTAAGAAAAACAAGAGTTGGCGTAGTTATTAGCAATGCTATGGACAAAACAATTGTTGTTGCAATCCAAAACAATGTTCGTCATCCTCTTTACAACAAAATCGTGAAAACAACCAAAAAACTCAAAGTTCACGATGAAAACAATGAGTGCAATGTTGGTGATAAGGTCGAAATCACTGAAACTCGCCACCTTTCTAAAGACAAATACTTCAGATTGGTGAAAATAATCGAAAAAGCGAAATAATCAAAGGAGATAGCAAGTTATGATTAAACCTCAAACAAGACTCAAAGTTGCAGACAACACTGGAGCAAAAATACTTATGTGTGTTCGCGTTCTTGGTGGATCTTTTAGAAAGTTTGCAAACATTGGAGATGTAATTGTTGGAACTGTAAAAAACGCAATCCCTGGTGGAACCGTTAAAAAGGGTGATGTGGTAAAAGCTGTTATCATAAGAACCAATCGTGGTGTTCGCCGTGCAGACGGAAGTTCTATTAAATTTGATGACAACGCTGTTGTGATTATCGACAAAGACAAGCAACCAAGAGGAACCCGTGTCTTTGGCCCAATCGCAAGAGAACTTCGTGACAGGGGATATATGAAAATTATATCACTTGCAAACGAAGTGCTATAAGGAGATGGCGCTATGAACAGTAATTTAAGAACAGGCGATACAGTTGTTGTAATCGCAGGAAAAGACAAAGGTAAAACTGGCAAAATTGTAAAAAGTGACGCTAACAAAGGTCGTGTTACAGTTGCTGGAATCAACATTGTAAGCAAACACAGAAAAGCACGCTCTCAAACAGACAAAGGCGGAATCAAAAAAGAGGAAGCCCCAATCGATGTTTCTAATGTTCAAATTATTTGTCCAAACTGTGGAAAAGCAACCAGAATTGGTCATTTGATTGATGCTGATGGCAAAAAACACAGAATGTGCAAAAAATGTAAAGGCATGATGGATGGAGAAAAAAGAGCAAAAACAACAAAACCTGCAAAGGAAACTGAAACAAAAGTGATTACTCGGCGTCGTTGCGGTCGTTGAGAAAAGCGAGCGAGATGGCGCTGCGCCCATTCTGATAGACGGCCACGTGGCGGTTGTCGATGCCGTTTTGGGTCATGAAGTCGAGAATCTGCCGTCCGACGCGGTCGTTGCCTGTCTCGCTGAGCATGGTGACTGGCAGGCCGAGCCGTGCGAGCGAGACGATGCCGTTGAACACGCTGCCGCCGGGCACAGCCGCCGTGGGTTGTCCCTGCTGGAAGATGATGTCCATGATGGTCTCGCCGATGCCGATGATTTTGCGCATGTGTGTCGTTTTTTGAATTGTCCTGCAAAGGTACGAAAAAAATAGTGAATTCGCGCAACGATGGGGGAGAAATGAAAATGTACCGGCAGAGAATGGAAGTGGGAATGGCGGATTCGGGGCGAAAATCGTCTGTGGATGAAAAAAATTTCGTCTGCGGACGAAATGAAAATCGTCTGCGGACGAAAAAAATTTCATCTGCGGACGAAATTTATTTCAACTGCGGACGAGTTTTTCCCCGTCTGCACCGCTCCTGCTGCGGCCGTAGGGTGTCGTCGCGGCGGCGACAGGCTGTGGCGGCAGTTGAAAAAATCGTTCAAAAACTATCAGAAATATTTCACTTTGCCACTTTTAACGCAATGACACTTGTGAAGGTGAAGGTTTTTTTCTAAATTTGCAGGCAAAATCATCTATTTTAATCTAACTTTTTATGAAAACAATAAAGATGACAGCCGCGGCAGCCTTGATGATGATGGTGCTGCCGACACAGGCTCAAGTGAAATTCGACTTCGACTTCAACCAGCGTGGCCCGCTCGTGACCGAGGACCACTACGGAATCTTTTTTGAGGAAATCAACCATGCCGGCGACGGCGGACTGTATGCCGAACTCGTGCGCAACCGCTCGTTTGAGGACAACGCCGGCAATCCCGACTCATGGTGGACGCTGGGCGACGCCTCGATGGGCATTGCCACCGACGACATGCTCAACACCGTGCAGGGACACGCCATGCGCATGGTCATCAACGCTGCCGGCGGCGGTGTCAGGAACGAAGGCTTCTGGGGCATCAACGTGGTCAACGGTCGCGAATACCAACTCTCCTTCTGGCTCCGCGCCGACGATGCCTACGACGGCGTCATTACGGCCGAACTGCAGCGTGAAAACGGGGCTGGCCTCGGCTCGGTGGACATCAAGGTGAACGCCACACGCGAATGGAAGAAATATACAGCCACGCTCCGCGCCACGGGCGACGATGCCAAAGGCTGGTTTGCCCTGAAGGGCAGCACCCCGGGCACCGTCGTGCTCGACGTCGTCAGCCTCTTCCCCCCGACCTTCAAGAACCGTCCCAACGGATGCCGGGCTGACCTGGCACAGATGCTGGCCGACCTCCACCCGCGCTTCATGCGCTTCCCCGGCGGCTGCTTCATTGAAGGTGCCTACGGCGACGGCAGCACCAACCGATTTGAGTGGAAGAAGACCGTCGGCCCCATCGAGGAACGTCCCGGCCACTTCAACCGCAACTGGTGGTACCGCGTGAGCGACGGCCTCGGCTACCACGAAATGCTGCAACTGAGCGAGGACCTCGGTGCCAACCCCATGTTTGTCGTGAACATCGGCATCGGACACGACTGGAAAATCGACGAGAACGACCTCGGCCCCTTCATCCAGGAAGCCCTCGACGCCATCGAATATGCCAACGGTTCGGCCACCGACACCTTCTACGGACGGATGCGTGCTCAGAACGGCCATCCCGCACCTTTTAACCTCAAATATCTCGAAATCGGCAACGAACAGGAATTCATGCTCAACCGCGACGACTACATGCGCCGCTACATGCAGTTCTACCGCGCCATCAAGACCCGCTGGCCCGACATCCACCTCATTGCCGACAGTTACTGGTTTGACAACATCACCGAACCCGTCGAACTGAAGGACGAGCACTACTACGACACGCCCGACTTCTTCATCAGCAACTACGGCCGCTACGACAACCATTCGAACTCGACCACCCACGTCTATGTCGGAGAATATGCCGTGACGAAAGACTGCGGATTCTGGGGCAACCTCAACGCCGCCATCGGCGAAGCCGTCTTCATGCAAGGAAGCGAGAACAACAGCGAGGCCGTCACGATGATGTCCTACGCCCCCATCTTCACCAACGAGGACGACTACCGCTGGCGTCCCGACATGATTCGTTTCAACGCCTCCCTGAGTTACGGCACACCCTCCTACTACGTGCAGCGCATGTTCGCCAATAATATAGGTAAGCAGAACATCCGCTGGACCGAAACCGGCAACCAGCCCTCCTTCGACCCCACCAAAGGAACCATCGGACTGGGCACATGGCTCACCGGCGCACAGTTCTCCGGCCTGCAGGTCGTTGCCTCCGACACCACCTTTGCCGGCGAAAACCTGAACATCGCCGACTGGACCACTCGCAATGGTACGTGGGCGCTCAGCGACACCATCTTCCGCCAGACCAATTCGTCGGCCTCCGATGTTACCTGTGTGCTCAACCGCCTGTTCACCACCACCAACGTCGATATGACGGTACACGCCACCAAGAAGAGCGGTTCGGAAGGCTTCCTCATCATCTTCGATTACAAGGACGAGCAAAACTACGCCTGGCTCAACCTCGGCGGATGGGGAAACTCGAAGCACGCCGTCGAACAGTGTAAGAACGGTGTGAAATCGACGCTGGCCGACAAGGAAGGAAAACTCGTCAACAACAAGATGTACACCATCCGCGTCAGGAAGGAAGGACAGCGCGTGCGCTGCTACCTCGACGGCGAACTGATCATCGACACGCAACTCAAGGACTATGCCGGACGCCAGGTGTTCGCCAGCGCCAACATTGACGACGAGGCTGGCATCTTCTACGTCAAACTTGTCAATCCGAACCCCATCGCCGCACCTGTCACTCTTTCGTTCAAGAACGGACGCTCGCTCTCAGGCGAGGCCGAAGTGCTCACCGCTCCCAACGGCACCGATGAGAACAACATCTGGAACCCCTTCTACATCACGCCGAAGACGCAGAACGTGACGGTCGAGAGCGACGGCACAGTGTCGTTCAATGTGGCAGCCTATTCGGTCAATGTGCTTCGACTGCGCGTTGCCGACGTCGGTGAACCTGTTGTCGAACCGCTGCCCGCACCGCGTCTCCGCTATTCGTTTGACGGCGGAACGACCTTCGACGACAGCGGCAACTACAAGGGCCAGTTGCAGGGCAAGGCTGCCATTGTGCAGCAGGCCGACGGCAACTATGTGCTTTCGACCGGTTTGCAGGGCGAGAGCAGTTACATGAACATTCCCGTCGAGGCCGTGCAGAATGCACTCGCCGGCGCAACGGACTACACCATCAGCCTCAATGTGCTGCAGCGCATCGAGAACAACACCAATAGTTTCAGTTGGGCGTTCGACGTCAACAACGGCACAGGCCAGTATTTCGGCCTCATCAATGCCGGCGGCAACAGCAACTGGTACTGCGAACTCCAGAGCGGCAGTGCCAAATCGACGGTGGACTCGTGGTCGTGCCTGCGCATTGGCGAGTGGCACAACATCACCTACACGCAGCAGGGAATGACGGCCCGCCTGTATGTCGATGGTCAGTTGCGCAACACGAAGACGGTCGATACAGGCCTGATCAGTTTCGTCAACAGCCTGAAGACCGCAAGCATCGGACATTCGCCCTTTGGCGCCGACCCCATCATGGAGCACGCTCTGTTTGACGACCTGCAGATTTTCGACACTGCGCTGAGCGAGATGCAGGTGCGCAACATCGCTGCACAGGCGACAGCCATGACCGACGACGGCCGTTTCGACGGCATCGCAGACATGCAGGATTTTGCCAACCTTGTGAAGGAGGTGAAGAACTACTACAAGGATGCCGACGACCAAGACCTCACGCAGGCCTACAACGCCGCATCGCGTGCCATCTCCAGCGGTACACAGGCCACGAAGCAGAAGCGCTATGAGCAACTCGTCGCTGCGGTCGATGCCTATCAGCAGGGCCAACTCGACCTCGCTCTTTCGGGTCTGCCTGCCAACCTCACTTTCCTGATTACCAACAGTTCGTTCACCCGCTACAACGTGGGTTGGCAGGGTCTCGACGTGCCTGCTTACGGTTCGACCTACACGGGCTATGTGAACGAGGCGACCGAGATGTTCTCGCGCGGATTCGACATTTGGCAGGAACTGCCCGACATGCCCGCCGGTGTTTACGAACTGACGGCCAGCGCTTTCTACCGTGCCGGAGCCATCGAGGCTGCCTACAACGCCTGGAAGTCCGACGACCCGACGACGCGCTACGCCGAACTCTATCTCGGCGAGGCCAGTGAGCCGATTGTCAGCCTCTACAGTTGTCCCGACTACACCTACGACCCCTACAACTATCCCGACAACCTGACGGCGGCTGCGAAGGCGCTCGGCACCAGTGGCCAGTACGATGCCAACAGTGTCACCTTCACCCTCGAAACAGCCGGTCAGCCGCTGCGCCTCGGTCTGCGCAAACTCAAGACCGTGCAGGCCGACTGGGTGGCTTACGACCACTTCCAACTCCACTACAAAGGTTCGGCCACAGGCATCGCAAACGTCACGCCCAATGTCCAGGCTCCGGCGAAGGGCATCATCTACAACCTGGCCGGCCAGCGCGTAGTGAAGCCGACACGCGGCATCTACATCATCGACGGCAAGAAGGTGATGATCAAGTAGTTGGCTACGACATAACGACAGAAAACACCGCAGTGCAATCGACGATTGCGCTGCGGTGTTGTTTTGGCCCGTCCGTAGATGAACAAAATTTCGTCCGCAGTTGAAATAAATTTCGTCTGCGGACGAAAAAAATTTCGACTGCGGACGAAATTCAGTTCGACTGTGCCACAGATTCGAGCGGTCTGCGTTCGCCGGAAAATAGCGGCTCGGCGATTCAGAAATCCTTAGGCAGCGTGCCGAACTGCTCGTGGAAGCACTTGGTGAAGTAGGAGGGAGAGTTGAAACCGACGCGGTAGCAGACCTCGTTGACCGTCAGTCCGCCCTGGCGCAGCAGGTGAGCCGCCTGCTTGAGGCGCTCGGTGCGCAGATACTCGTTGGGCGTCATGCCAATCAGCGATTTCAGGTGGCGATAGAGGCTGGCACGGCTCATGTTCATGTCGGCGCAGAGTTGCTCCTGCCCGTAGTCCGACTCGTGCAGATGGAGCGTGACAGTCTGGTAGAGGCGATCGACAAAGTCCTGGTCGGCGGGGCTGAGCGTGCCGTTGCGCTCGACGGCAAAGGGCGACTGCAGGAAGCGGTCGTACAGCCGTTCGTAGTTGGCAATCATCTCCGACTTCGACTCCAGCAGTTCCTGGTCCTTTTGGCGGCGCAGTTGTTCGAGTGTGCGGCGGCGCAGTTCCTGCTGGCGGTGTCGCCAGAATCTCATGCCCAGCCACAGCGCCAGCACGGCCACGGTGAGGTAGATGAGCCAGGCCCATGTGCTGAGGTAGAAGGGCGGACGGATGCGGATGCTCAGCAGTCGCTCATCGACCACAGGCACGCCGTCGCTGTTCGTGCCGCGCACGTGCAGCGTGTAGTGGCCCGTGGGCAGGTGGGCAAAGAGGATGCGTCCGTCGGGGTCGGCATCGTGCCACACACTGTCGGGGTCGAGACCGTCGAGGCGGTAGGTGATGCGGTTGACCGCAGGCGACTTGTAACTCAACACGGCTGCGTGGAGCGAGAAAGTGTTTTGGTCGGCCGGCAGCGTCACTTCGTCCGTCACGCTGATGCTCTGCGGCAAGACGTCTTCACCCGGCTGCACACGCCGTCCCGACAGGAAGAAGTCGGTGAGCAGCAGCGTCGAAGCCGTGTTCTGCTTGTCGAAAGTCGAGGGGTTGAACGCGACGAAGCCGTTGGTGCAGCCGAAGTAGAGCGTACCATCGGCCGACTTGTAGCCCGACTGGTAGTTGAACTGATTGGTTGTCAGTCCGTTGCCCGTCGTATAGACCTTCGTAAATCCGTCCTCGGGCGTGAAGCAGACGAGGCCGTTCGAAGTCGAGAGCCAGAGTTGGCCGTCATTGCCCTCAAGCATACGGTAGGCCGTGTTGCTGGCAATCACAGAGTCGGGATTGAAGCGGTCGAAACGCTGTGTGTCGCGGTGGAAGAGGCAGAAGCCGTGGCCCTGAGTCAGGAACCAGAGGCGGTGGCGGCTGTCCTCGTAGATGCTGATGACCTTGTCGTACGACAGCGAATGCGGGTCGCTGTCGCTGTGCTGATAGTGCTGCCACCGTCGCGTGTAGGGGTCGTAACTATATACGCCGCCGAAGTAAGTGGCCAGCCACAGCACGCCGTCCGAGTCCTCAAGCATGTTGTAGATAAATTCGTAGGGCTGCGCCAGGCGCTCAAAGTCGTCGGTCGATGGACGGTAGCGCATCAGGCCGCTGATTGTGCCGATGTAGAGTTCGCCGCTGCGGGTGTGGCAGATGCTGAAGACGTAGTCGGAATTGAGCGAGTGTGGGTCGTCGCTCTTCCGATAGTGCCGCTCCAGCCGTCCTGTCCGCAGATTCATGCGTCCCAGACCGTTGGCAAACGTGCCGACCCACAGCGTATCGCCGACGCGGCAAAGGCCGTGGATGTTGGTGCCCAGGCGCACATCGTTCATCGGTTCGACAGTGCCGTCGGAAGGGCGGAAATGGAACAGGCCGCGGTCCTCGGTGCCAATCCAGAGCGTTCCGTCAGCGTCGGCGCAAAACTCACGCACGTGCTGGCCGAAATGTGAAAGGTGGTCGTGGGGATAATAGCGTCGGAACAGGTCGGACTGCGGAGAGAGATAGTTGACACCGCCGAAGTAGGTGCCCAGCCACATGCCTCCCTCACGGTCGCGGCAGATGGCGTAAATGCTGTTGTCGGCAAGCGAGAAGCGCGGATTGGTGAGCGAAGTGGTCAGATGCTCCTGCTGCCGTGTCTGGAGATTGACGATGTAGAGGCCGTCCTCGGCACCTGCCCACAGTTCCTTGTCGGAGCGCAGCAGGAGTGAACGCACAAGGCAGTCGGCCAGCAGCGTCTCCATACTCCGGCGGTCGGGCGACAGCCGGTAAAGTCCCGTGCTGCTGCCGATGAGCAGGCTGCCGTCTGAAGCCCGGAGCAGGGCGTGAATCATCGCGTGGCGAAACGGACGGTTGCCGTCGGGCAGGGCGAAGGCCGTGCGTTTGCCTGCTTTGTCCATCGTGTAGAGATCGTCTTCGTAGAGGCTGAGCCAGAGTTGTTTGCCGTCGTGCAGAAAGGTCCACACCGTCGTCGTGAGTGCGTCGAGCCGTGCGGGAGCGTCGTTGTGCGCAGGATTTTCAGCGATGGTGTAGCGGAAAAGTCCCTGGCCTTCGGACGAGACGCAGACGCGGCCCTCACCGTCGTCGGCTATCCAGCGGATGCGGTGGTTGGGCACTGTGCCGTCGGCGGTGGCACGGGTGCAGGGCGAAATGCGCTCGAGCACAGGGTCGTAGGTGTAGAGGCCCTGGTCGGTGCCAATCCAGATGCAGCCCGTCGCATCCTCGTAGAGACAGGTGGTGTAGTTGCACTGCAGTCCGCTGTTGTTGCTGCCGAAGACGCGGCATTGCAGACCGTTGTAAACATTCAGACCGTCTTTGGTGGCAAACCAGATGAGGTTCTGGCGGTCTTGCAGGATGGCATAGACGGTGTTCTGCGACAGTCCGTCATCGACGTTGATGGTGCGAAACGAACGGTCGGAGGCACTGCCTTGCGCCTGTGTCGTGAGTGTGGCGCAGAGGAGGAGGCAGAGCAGAAGGGCGGTGTGCTTAGCGCGGCACATAGATTTTCTGGGTGCTGCCGTCGGTGTGGCGGACAATGCAGAGGCCTTCGGCGTGGTGCATCCGGCGGCCCGTCAGGTCGTAGAAGGCTTCTTCCTGCACTTCACCCGCCGTTGGGGTGGGGGTGCTGATGCCGGTGGGTGTGCCTTCGGAGAACTGGAAGTTCTGCTTCACTCCGCTGCCGATCGAGGCCATGTCGCAGGTGAGGATGACTCGGCCGTTGAAATCTGCGGGCTGGTGTTCGGCCACAGGGATGACGAAGTCGTTGAGGTTGTCCACACGTACCACCTCGTCGGGCACACGCTTGGTGCCCCAGGGCAGGACGGTGGTGCGGGTGTCGCGATAGACGCCTCCGTGGAAGAGGACGGAGTGGACGTATTCGCCCGTCGATGCCTGATAGTCGATGCGCAGGCAGAGGGCGTAGTTGCTGCCGGTGCGGCGCATCGAGCCGTTGCGTTTGCCGTTCACCTGGATGTAGTCGGGCAGGCGTTCGGCTTCGATGCCGACAAGTGCCCAGCCCGTGGCTTCCTGGTTGCTCGACATGCGCACGGTCCAGGTTTTCGGGTCGAAGAGAGCGTAGGAAGCCTCATTGGTGCGGTTGGGGAACCACTGGTGGGTGCGGACGACGGTGCCGAGGCGTGTCGTGGGGAAGAGCGGCTTGGCCTCGTCGCTCTTGATGCGGACGAAGCAGACGCCCTTGCTGCGCACGAAGTCGCTGAGTTGCTGACGCTTGAGATTGATGGTGGCAGGCTCCGAGCGGCTGACTGTGAAGGTGCTCTTGCGTGTCTCGTACCAACTGTTCTCGGTTTCGTCGATGTGCCACACTTCGAGTGTGCCAGTCTTGAAGGGGATGTTCGTCAGCGTCATGTTGAAAGTCTGCTCCGTGGTCGAGGGATTCCAGACGACGGCGGTGACACAGTCGTCAGCCACCGATGCCATGCCCTGGAGAACATTGCCGCCGATGTTGATTTGGCAACGGTCGGCCGGCATCATGCCGTAGAGCCGGAAGGCGTTGTAGAGCGCTTTGGGCGCACCGCTGTCGCGGTCGATGAGGCCCAGTTTGTCGCCCACGAAGAAGCCGGGGTCGATGTACTGTGCCCAACTGACGTGGGTGAGGTCGGGACAGGCCAACATGCCGGGCAGCGCGTTGAAGAAGGTCATCGCCGCCTCAGCCTTTTCGACAGGTCCGTCGGCCTGGTACTCGGCCGGAGTGTAGGGAGAATACTCCGTCAGCAGCATCTCGGCCTCGTTGTTGCCCAGCGAGTTGAGGGCTGCACGCATGGCGTTGAGTTGGCCCGAATAGTCGGGGCCGTAGGTGTGGCCCGACAGGAAGTCGAGGGGCAGGCCTTTCTGCTTGGCACGGTCGCACAGCGCCTGGTGCCACCAGTTGAAGGCGCCCGAGGGACCGCCCACCTTGATGTCGCTGTAGCCCTCGATGACGGCCGGAGCGGCAGTTTCGTAGATGTGGAGGTAGTCGTCGAGCGTGCCGGTG
>CAMVKM010000012.1 GCA_947168085.1 uncultured Clostridia bacterium
TGGTAAAAAACTAAGTGCAAACACACCAATAGAAGAACTTGCAAAATGGTCGCAAGATAACATTAAATAATAAAAAGGAGTTTTTATGGAAAAATCAATAGTTTACTACACAAAAAACATAACCCCTGAGAGTTTAATAAAGATTTATGAAAAGTTGGGTGTTAATTTAACTGGAAAAGTTGGAGTAAAAGTTTCAACTGGAGAGCGAGGCTCTAAAGGTTATTTAAAATCAGATTTAATTGCGCCACTTGTTAAAAAACTAAACGGAACAATTATTGAATGTAACACAGCTTATCCAGGAGCGAGAACAAACACCAAAGAGCATCTAGAAGTGGTTAAAGAACACGGCTTTACTTCTTTTGCTGATGTTGATATCATGGATGCAAATGGTGAATTTAAAATTCCTGTAACAAATGGAAAACATTTAAAGTATGATATTGTTGGGGAAGGTTTAAAAAATTATGATTCAATGCTTAATCTTGCTCACGGAAAAGGTCATATGATGGGTGGTTTTGGTGCAAATTTAAAAAATCAATCAATTGGTGTGGCCTCAAGAAATGGAAAAGCATATATTCACAGTTGTGGGCAAACAGACGATCCAGATAAATGCTGGCAAGTTCAATATGAACAAAAAGATTTTATTGAATCTATGGCAGAAGCCGCTAAAGCAGTTGCAGACTACTTTAAAGAAAACAATAAACAAATTGTGTATATAACTATTATGAATTATTTAAGTGTTGATTGTGATTGTGACGCAAACCAAACAGAACCAGTTATGGAAGATTTGGGTATTATTGCTTCTATTGACCCTGTTGCTAATGACCAAGCATTTATAGATTTAGTTTGGAATAGCAAAGACAAAGGTGCAAAAAAACTGCAAGAGCGAGTTGATAGACAAGTGGGCAGACATATAACAAAATATGCTGAAAGTTTAGGTCTTGGAAGCACTAACTACGAACTGGTTTGTATTGATGAATAATATATGCAATTATATGCAAATAGCACTGTTTTAGGCAAAATTGGGGAGAATTAGAGCGACTTTTGAGAAAATAAAAGACTGGCAATTTGAAGAAAATTGCTGGTCTTTTTTATGTGCAAATAAGTAGCAAAAAGTATGCAAATATTTTTTGGCGAAATTTTGGCAATAAAAAAAGCCCATAAAATGGGCGTTTCACTGGAGCTACTGATGGGAATCGGAACCATGCAAGACAAGCATTAGCGCGTCAAGCTTGCTTGAAAGCAACACATGAAGTGTCCAAACTGCAAAGTTTGCCGTCACGGGTTTTTTGTTTTAAACAAATTTTTATGAAATAAAAAAATCCGCGTCAGTTGGCGGAATTTTAATGGAGCACCAGATAAGGTCTAAATCGAATACTTAAGCTTTAAGTGTTTGCTTTAGGCTTTTTTGTTTTTTAAAATTTGTTTAAAAATGTTAAATTTTGTAAAAAAATTGATTTTTCCATCTTGAAAAAGTATTGTGAGTGTGTTATACTTTATTTGAAAAGGAGCAATAAAACATCAATGCAAAGCAACCCAATTTTAGAAAAGCAAAACATCAGTCTTACAAGTGGACCATTTTTTAAGCCAAACACAGAATTTTTGATTGTTCCAAACGCAAAAGCCGTTGTTTACTCTCAGTTTTTACAGAGAGATGATATCAAGCATGTTTTTTTGCCAAACACAATCGAAAGTGTTGATGAAATTGCTTTTGCTGGTTGCAAAAACTTAAGGCACATCAAACTTTCAAACAATTTAAAAAAAATTGGAATTGGTGCTTTTAATCAATGCTCAAATCTTGAGGAAATCAATTTTCCAGATACGATTGAGTTGATAGACAGATTGGCGTTTTGTGAGTGTGAAAAATTGCCAGAATTTTTGGCACCAAAAAACCTTAAAACAATTGGACAACAAAGTTTTATGTGGTGCAGCAGTTTAAAGAGTGTTGTTTGTCACAATGAACTAACAAATGTTGGAAGTAAGGCTTTTGCTGAATGCGCAAATCTTGAGTTTGCAATTTTAGGTGATGGACTTAAATTTTTGGGAAACGAAGCATTTTTAGATTGTGAAAAATTAAGATTTGTTCAAATGGGTGAAAATGTTAAAAAAATTGGAGCATGTGCCTTTAAACGTTGTTTTCAGCTTGAAAAAATAAAACTTTCAGAATCTCTTGAAAAACTGGATTGCAATGCTTTTGAGGGGTGTTTGAGTTTAGAAGAAATAACAATTCCAAAAAATTTGCAAACCATTGAAGGTGAAGCTTTTAAAAATTGTGTAAATCTTAAAAATGTGCAATTTAAAGGTCCAATAAAAAAGATTTCTTACGGCGTTTTTTCAACTTGTTCACAACTTAAAAGAATGAAAGTTCCAAACAGTGTTGAAACACTTTTTGAAAACTCTTTTCCAAAGCAAATGAATTTTTTGTATTTAGACAAAAAAAGCGAATTTTTTGTTTTGTCCAAAAATAAAGAACCAGCATTTGTTAAAACTTGTTATGAAATAGATATTAAAGATGGCAACATTGGGCTTTTTTCAAGTAAAAATTATAGAGACAATTTTGTTCATTTAAAAAATTTGAAAGAGCAAGGAAAACTAAAGTTTTTTCCGTCACAAAACACGCTAACAGCTATTCCATATGGCCAAATTGATTGTTTTTTTACAAACAAAAACTATCGCCGTTGGAATGCCATTACAATTTGTGCTGGATTAAACAAACCAACAACGCCATTGCAGCAACAAGCCTTTCAAAGTTTGCTTAAAATATATTACTGTATTGGTGGATTTTCAACAAAACAAGACCAAAGTGAACTAGCTTTTAAATACACAATTAAAAACATAATTGGCAAAGACATTGAAGATGAACTTGTGTTGCACAACAAATTGATTGAACAATTTGAAACGTTGGATCCAAAAGGACAATACAATCAAAATTTTGCAAAATTTTTTATGAAATATTACCAAAAAGACAACAATTTTTTAACATTTGATTTTAATGGAGAAAATGGCTTACCATCCAAAAAGTTTAACTATCTTTCTTGGGTTCAATCTTCTTTTCCATTTATTGAAAAAACTTTTTCAAACAAAACAATTAATGGAACGGGAAAAAGTGAAGTGTTAACACCAATGTTTGTGGCAAAACACTCAAGATTTGTGGATTATGACAATGTTTTGCCGGGCAATGAAGAGTTTGCAAAAATTGTTGGAAGTTTTGGCTATTCCAAACAAAATTTTAGTCAAATGCAAAAAGTGTTTCAGCGGGCAAAAACATGTTTGCCACTTTTAGCGATAAAGCCCCAAAATTTAAATGCGATTAATTTTAGGTTGTTAGAAAAAACAGATCCATTGAATTTTGTTTTGGGTGACATAACAAATTGCTGCATGCGTTTTGGAGATCTGGCTGAATCTTGCATTGAAGATGCTTGCCAAAATCCAACATCTGGTCTTGTTGTTTTTGAAAAGAAAGGAAAACAAGTAAAAGGTTGTTACGACAGCATTTTGGCTCAAGCTTTTTTGTGGTATGACAAAAAAACAAAAACTCTTTGTTTTGACAACATTGAAATTCCAAGAAAAGTAAGACTTTCCTTAGAACATAAAAGTCAGGCCATTTCGTATGATGAATTGTTTGAAAGTGTAAAACAATGTGCTAAAAACCTCTTTGAAGAAACAAACAAAAATGGTCTTGAAATAAAAAGAGTTACAATTGGTGCAAAACACAATGATTTAAGAAAACAACTTGAACAAAATTTTAAATTAGAATCAATGCCTAAAGCAAGAGTTTCAGGTGGTGTCTTTTCAGATGCAAATGAAAATCAATTTGTTGTAATTGAACAAAATTCACCAAATTTCACGCAAATTTAGCCACAATTTTTTAATTTTTTCCTTGTTTTTTAAAAATTTTTATGATATAATGAAACTAAATATGGGGGCAAAGTTATGAATCTTGAAAAATTTTCCAATATTTTAGCTTTAGTTATGTTTTCTGCACTTATTTTGGGTGCGGTGGCTGGATTTGTTGGACAAATGTTTCCAGCTGTTACAACACAAGGTTTTTTTGCATATGTGTTAAACCTTTTTGCTAGTCCAATAACAATGTTTTTTCATATGTTTGTTGGGTGGTCTGGAAATTTGTTTGCTCTTTACTTTATTCTTTGTGCTTTTTTTGTGATTGGCATAGTTGGGCTTTGTATCGTTTTGTGGGACATTAAAACAAACCAAACAAAATTTGCATTAAGAGTAACCAGATTTGTTTTTGAAATCTTTTTGTTTGCTTTTGGTGTGCTTTTAATTGTGTCTTTGTCTATTCATGGTTTTGGAATTTTAAATGACTCAAGTGTTTGGAGTGGTTCATGGCTTATCATTTTGATTTTCATTAGTTTTGTAAGTCTTTGCATTCGAGCATATCTTTTGCATGAAGAAACAAAATCAAGCACAACATTTTTAAAATCACATGAAAATTAAAAAAGAAGTGGAATCACTTCTTTTTTTGTTGTAAAAATTTTGGTTTACTGCTTTTTGATGTGTTTTTTGAATTTTTTTCTTGTTTTTTGTTATCTTTTTTTGCAAAATGTTTTTTAAAGCTTGAGTTTGTTTTGGCTTCGTTTTGCTTAAAATCTTTTTTTGCAAATTTTTTGTTTGAAAATTTTTGTGGCTTTTTGTTTAACACAAGTGGTTTTTCATCATCAAGATTAGAAAGTTTTACAAAACCCAAATTTATTTTGCATTTAAGTTTTTTTGAAAGCATTAGGATTTTTTGTTCTTGTTCTTTTGAGTTTAAAATTGAGTAAGCAAAACCTTTGTTTCCAGCTCTACCACAACGACCAATTCTGTGAACATAATTTTCTAGATTTTCAGGGAAATCAAAATTAATAACATTGAGTATTCCTGGGGCATCAATGCCGCGCGCAGCAACATCAGTGGTAACCAAAATTTGATACTTTCCACTTTTAAAACCTTTCATAACTTCATTGCGCTGTGATTGTGGCATATCGCCGTGAAGAACGGCAATTTTAAAACCAAATTTTTCAATGTAACTTTGCACCATTCCAACCATTTTTTTGGTGTTGCAAAAAACAAGAGTTTTTCCATTTTGAACATCCATCAAAAGTGCATGAAAAGCTTTTTTCTTTTTGTCTTTTGGCACTAAAAAGTAGGTTTGAGTAATTGCATCTGTTGTGCTGTTTTGTGTGCCAATTAGAATTTGCTCTGGATTTTTCATGTAATTTTTTGCAAGGTCCAAAACTTCGTTGTTCATTGTTGCGCTAAACAAAAAAGTTTGTCTTTCTGTTGGCAATTTTTCAATAATTTTTAAAATGTCTGTCCTAAAACCCATGTTAAACATTTCGTCGGCTTCATCTAAAACCAAAAATCTTAAGTTTTTAAGTTTTAGTGTGTGGCGTCTAATGTGGTCCAAAACTCTGCCTGGAGTTCCAACAACAATTTGTGGTTTTTTCTTAAGTGCAAAAATTTGTTGATTTATGTCTGCTCCACCAAAAACAGCAACTGATTTCACATTTTTTAAATTACTTGCAGAAATTTGAAATTCTTTTTTTGTTTGCTGAGCAAGTTCTCGTGTTGGAGCAAGAACAAGAGCTTGTACTCCGTCAGAATCTTCAACATTTTGCAAAATTGGCAAAACAAAGGCAAGAGTTTTTCCAGTTCCAGTTTGAGAAAGCCCAACAACATCACTGCCTTCAAGCATTTTTGGAACAGCTTTTTCTTGAATTGGTGTGGCCTTACTAAAGCCACGAGTTTTCAGCATTTTTTGCAAATTTTCATTTAAATTTAATTCATTAAAATTCATAATTTTTCCTTTATCAAATCATTTGGTTTTAATTGTAACACAAATATGTGATTTTTGCAACCAAAGAACAAAAACTTTAAAATTTTGGTAAATTAAAAATTTTGTTAACCTTGTTTGACTTTTGTTTTTTGGTGTGCTATAATATTGCTATACTAAAAAAACCTTTTCCACAAAAATTGTTAAAAAAACTAAAAAATTTTTAAGGAAGAAGCAAAATGAAAACAACAAAATGCACAGAATGTGGAGCTGAAATTCCACTAAATTATATTGTTTGTCCGCATTGCAAAGGCAGATGCCGTTCTAATCGGTTTCGTCAAAAAGCAATGATTTTTGCATTTTGTTTGGGGTTTGTTGGTGTGCACAATTTTTACATGGGATTTTTGGGAAAAGGAATTTTGGAAGCTTGTGTGTTTACATTAAGTTTGGTGTTTTTGATTGTTGGGCTTGCCACAAACACAGTTTTTTTGACGGCATTTGGAATTGTTATTATGCTTTGCAGTTTTGCTGATGCCATAACCGAAGGTGTGTTTTTGTACACAAAAAAATGGTCACGTGATCATTTTGGTAAAAAACTTTTGGAACAACCAAAACAAGAAAAAGAACAAGCAAAATTAAAAAGAGCCTAGATTAAGGCTCTTTTTAAATTATTTTTTTGATTTTGTTGCTAACTTTTTTGTTACCTTTTTTCCAGATGTTTTTTTTGAATCTAAATTTTTTGTTTTGCTACTTGATTTTGCTGTTTGCTTTTTTTGTGGTGGTTTTGTTGATGTTTTTTTTGAAACTTTTTTTGTTGTTTGTTTTTTTGGATCTTGTTTAATTGAATTAAGTGCTTTTTGTTCTTCCATTTCTTGCTTTTTCAAAAGATATTGTTTTGTTTCTGGGCTTGTTGTTGCTTTTTCTGCTTTCATAACATTTGTAACCATAATGTTGTCTGTTAATTGGTTTAAAAATGTTTCAAACATTGCTGGACTTACAAAGGTTTGTTTTGTTTTTCCGTTTTTTAGAAAAACAATTTCAATTCCATCACTAGAAAGTGCTGGAAACAATCCCATTTTTTGTTTTGGAACGGCAACCACAATGTCTTCATAAGCAATTTTTTTGTTGATGCAAAACCAAAGACAAGTGATTCTTAAGTTATCTTCATCAAGGTAATAATATGTTCCAAAAAACACAGGTAACACAAAAATCAAATTTATTGCGCTAACAACAGCAAAAGGAATCCATGTTCCAAACACTCCCCAAATCATTGCCATGCAAATGTCTAATGAAATCATAAAGGCAAAAAACAAAAATGTTACTGTGCCAATTTTTGATGTAAATTTAATCATAAAACACCCCTTTGCTTTTAGTATATAAAAAAATTTTAAAAAAGTAAAGAAAAATAACAAAAGTTTTTAAAAATTTTTTTGAAAAAACAAAAAAAGGCTGTCATGCCTTTTTCTGAGCTTCTTGTTCTTCTAGTTTTGCAATTTTTTGGTCATAAGCTTTAATTATTTTTTCTTTTTCGCGTTTGTTGTGCCTTAGTTGTTTTTTATATTTTAGTCTTTTGCAAACAAAAATCAAAAGAATCAACAAAACAATTGCAGCCAAAGCAATTGTTCCAAAAAACACATATCTTGCAATTTGTGCAACTAAACTTAGGTCAAATGCAGCAAAATTGAAAAACATAATTTTAACCCCCAAAACAAATATAACTTTATTATACACAAAATTTTTTAAATTAGCAAATGATTTTAAATAAATTTTTTTAAATCAAAGCAACAACAACCAAAGCAATTGTTCCAATAGCTCCCAGAGCAATAGAAAGGTAAACAAACAAATTGTCTAGCGACCGCTTTTTTTGCTGTGGCACAATTTTTCCGTTTAGAACAAATTCAAAAGCTTTTGAGCCACTTATGTTCATAATTTCAATTGGATTGTTTGCATTTTTTTCGAATTGTTCTTGAAGTTTTAAAATTTGTGTGTTTTTGTAGATTTGAAAAATTTGTTCATCGTTATTTATATTAATTTCTTTTTCAAGATTGCTGTTTTTAATTTGTTTTATGAATCTTTTTTTGAAACGATAAAAAGCAGTTTTTTTGGAATCTTCAAACAACGCAACAAACAAAAAGTAAGCAAACCAAACAACGCAAACCAAAACCAAAAGTTCAACCATTGTTGCAACAAAAACATTTGCGTTTTCAAAAAAGTTTACAATTCCATCAACAATTCTGTTGCTCATCCAATCACTGTGAAGGCTGTAGCTCCAAACCATGCTAAGTGCGTTGTTTGTGAAGTGCATAATGATTGCAGGAAAAATTGATTTTGTAAGCATTGTAACGGCGCCAAAAAGCATTCCAACAACAAAGGCATAGCCAAATTGAAAAATATTAAAGTGCATAAGTCCAAACAAAAGTCCGCTTAACACAATTGCTCTGATGGCGCCATTGCGCTTTAAACTAAACAAAAGCATTCCACGGTGTGTTGTTTCTTCGCAAATGCCCGGCAAAACAGCGGTGAAAACAAGTCCAATCAAAAAGCTTTGAACGCTGTAATCAGCTGACCCCGAAGAAACTTGAACAAGGCCAAAAAGCCCTAAAAAGTTTGACCAAAAATTGCTTACAAAAAACACAATCACAAATGCACAAATTCCAAACAAAAATGAAAGGAAAGTTGTTTTTGCGCTAATTGGTTTAAAGGAAAAATATTCCAAAGCTTTTTTTGGTTTTGTTTTTGTAAAAATCACAAAAAGCGCAAGTGGCAAAACAAACATAAGACCAATTTGCACAATCAACTTAAAAATTAAATCGGCATAAGGAAAATTCAAAAAGCCAAAAGAAGCCAAAAGTTTTATGACAAAAAATGCTAGCATAGACACAAAGTATGCAAGCCCACCAAAAAATGCAAATTTGTTTAATATTTTTGGTGTTTTTTCCATAAAAAACTCCTTTTAAACTGCGTAAACTATCGTCATAACAATTGCAAGCAAAAATCCACCGCCAAGCCAAGCCCAATCAAGGGCTTTTGTTGGTTGTTTTTCTATAACTTGTTGTTCATGTTTTTTTAGGTGTATTTTTTTCACTAAAAACCATGTGACAAAAACAACCAAAACTGCACAGGCAAACATAATCAAAGCAAGCCAAATTGGTGTTGAAAATGCTTCAGTTTCTATGTCTGTTGTTCCAAAGATTGCAATGCTTAACAAAACCACCAAATTGTTTGCAAAGTGCATAGACATTGTAAGCCAAAGCGATTTTGTTTCATACATCACAAGCCCTAACAAAATTCCAAGCAAAAAAGTGTAAGGAAATTGTGGAATGTTTGCGTGCATCAATGAAAATGCTGCTGCAGAAATTAAAACCGAAGGCCATCTGCCAAGACTTCTAAGCCCGTTTAAAACAATGCCTCTAAAAACAAGTTCTTCGGTTATTGCCGGAAGAAGTGCAAGCATCAAAACGGAAAGCAAAACATTAAAAAAACCGTCAAGTGAAAAACCAATACTGCCATCAACTTTTAACCCAGTAAGACTAAGCCAGTAACTAATCCATGAAATAAAAGGGCTTGAAAGAAGAATTAAACCAACCACAGCCACAATTGCAATCACTGCAGCCCATGGGCTTGTTGGATTTTTTATGCCACAAGCAAAATTGCTAACATTTTGATGTTTGTTAAACAAAAAAAACAAAGCAACTACTGCGCCAGCAAGACACAGGCGATAAACACTTAAAAAAATCAAGTTTGATGCCAAATCTTTGTTTGTTGAAACAATTATTGAAAATGCAAGTTGAACCAAAAGCAAAATTGCAAGCATCAAAAGATACGCCTGTCCAGAATGTTTGGGCGTGTAGTTTAAACTTTTTTCCATAATTTCTCCTTTTTTAATATTTTACAACAAAAATAAGATTTTTGCAAGGAAAAAAACAAGATTGTTTGTTGTTTTTTTGAAAAATGTGAGTTTTAAGATGTTTTTTCATGTTTTTTGTGGTTTTTTTCTTCAAATTTTTGCAAAACAAACTTTAAAATGTAAAACAAAAACATTAAAATGGCTAGTATCACAAACACAGTTAAAAGTAAATTTAAAAAAGGCTTAAGCGCAAAACAAATTAAAAGCACAAACAAATTGTCTAAAAAATTTCCAAGAACAAAAGCAAAAATGGCAATCTTGTTTTTTATGTTTAACAAAGCGCATAACACTGCGCCAGAAAAAAGGCCACAAACAGGAAGTGGCACAGACACAAAAAACACCAAAAACCAAAACAGTTTTGATGCTTTTTTGTGTGAAATCAAATCAATTGGTTTTTGTAAAATTTTTTTGCATTTTTCAAAAAACTTTAACAAAAATTTTGGCTTTTTTCGTTTTGTTATTGTTTTTAGTAGTGCTTTTAAAATTAAAAACAGCAAAATTGCAGCAAGCGTGCTTGCAACAAATGAAACAGCTGTTGCACCAACAAGGCTTAGTCTGTTTTCTCCCCAAATTAAAGATGCCCCAAGTGGCACAGCAATTTTTGTTTCAATTGCCGGAATGCAAGAACAAACTGCAACAACTAAAATAACTCCAAATTTTCCAAAAATTTGTGCAAAACTTTCTATCATACAAAAGTGTATGAACATTGTTTTTAAAACATGAAAAAAACCACCAAGTGGTGGCTTTTTTATTTTCCAAAAAATCTTTTAATTTCAGCTTCGGCTGTTTCAGGTGCGTCTGAACCATGAATAAGGTTTTCGCGATCGTTGCAAGAAAAGTCGCCTCTTATTGTTCCGATGTGTGCGTCTAAGTATTTTGTTGTGCCCATAAGCATACGCATTCCTTTGATAACGCTTTCGCCTTCAACAATCATTCCAACAACAGGACCGCTTGTCATGTATTCAACAACTTCTGGAAAAAATGGTTTGTCAACAATGTGAGCATAGTGTTCTTTTAAAATGTCTTCGTTAAGAGTAAACATTTTCATGTCAGTAATTTTGTAACCCTTTTTTTCAATTCTTCCAATGATTTCACCCATAAGGTTGCGTCTTATTGCATCTGGTTTTAACATAATGTATGTTCTTTCCATGTTTTTCTCCTTAAAAATTTGAATTATAACAACGATTATATCACAAAAATTTTTAATTTTCAACTAAAATTTTAATTTTTCAAACATTTTTTTGTGATTTTTGCAATTTTTGTTGCCAAAAAATTTAAAAAAGTTTATAATTTTGATTGGAGAAAAAAATGTTTAACTTTTTAGTATACAACAAATTTAAATTTAGAAAGTGGGAAAAATTAAGTCCACAACAGCGTTTGGAAGTTTTTCAAAAACTTGAAGTCATTCAAGCAAAAAAACTTGGACGTCCTGTTGCTTATGTTGAACCTAAAGAAATGGATGCTTATTCAAAAGGCTTTTTTTCATCACAACAAAACACAATTTATTTAAACAAGCAGTATTTTTTTGAAGATTATTTAAGATTTGACGGAATGTTCACACTTTTTCATGAAGGAAGGCACGCTTATCAGCACCATGTTGTGTTCCAGACACAAAATGCTGGGATTTTTTCAAAAGCAAGAAAATGGAAAAAGAATTTTGAAGGTTACATTAAAGGCAATATGGATGAATACTCTTTTTACTCAATGCAACCAATAGAGCGCGATGCAAACAGATATGCATTAAAAAGGTTAAAACAATTTTCATTTCGTTTTAGGTATGATAGCATGTTTGCACGAACAGTTGAATATGAAGAAATGTGCCTTGATGGAGACAAACTTAAGGCACGAAAAGATTTGGGATTTTTCTACAAACAAAAAATTGCAAAAAAACAAGAACAAAATCGAAAAAATTTTGGATAAATAAATACAAAAAGGAACATGTGCTATGAATATTTCTTTTAAAACGAATCAAGATATTCTTGCTCGTGAAATGATAAAAAAAAGCAAAATGCCCACAGAATTTGCAAATTATTTGTGGAACAAATACAATTTATCCTACAAAAAACTACAGAAAAATGTTTGTGATGAGAACATTGACAAAAACATTTTAAAAGAACTAAAAAAACAATCGTTTTTTAAGGATTGTTACCAATTAAGTAAACAAAATTTGTTGAGAATTAAACAAAATTGGCAGAACAACAAAAAAGAAATAGATAATTTTTTAAAACATATTTGCAATAAGGACATAAATCTTAATTTAACTTGTTTTGTAGTGTATGCCACATTATGCTCTGGGCATTCAAATAGAAACAACACTTTTGTTTGGGGGCACAAAAAAGGAAATATAGACAAAAATTATGACATGGTTTACATAGTCCATGAATCCTTGCATTCTTACTTTAAAAGTAGCGACCTTACTCATGTTGTGATTGAAAACATTTGTGATATTGAACTTGCAAAGCATCTAAACAAAACAACCAAAGGTTATGATGTGCATGAATTTTTGAAACCACTACATAAAAAAATTGACCCACTTTTTCGTGCATATAAAAATGAAAACAAAAACGCAAATTCAAAGTTCTACAACATGAATATTGATGACTTTGTGAAATATTTGGAAACAACTTTAAAATAAGTTTTAAATTAAAAGAAGCAAGACCAAAATCGAAATGGTTTTAATTGAAAATTAAAAAAAGGAGCAAAACCAAAGTTTTGCCCCTTTTTTGATTGACTTTTTTTTGTTTTACATTTAAAATTAAACCATAACAAAAAGAAAGGAGAAAAATTTTTAATGGACACAGAAAAATTTATTGTTGATTTGTTTAACAAAATAGACAACAAAAAACTAAACGAAAAACAAAAACAAACGCTTCACGACAAGGTTTTAAAACTTGATCTTGAAGATATTTTGGGTATTTTTCCTGTTGTGTTTAAGGCTGGAATTTTGGACAAGCGCGATGGACAAGTTTTGTTTGAAGAACTAATGGCTCGTTTTGATCGCACACAAATTTATCCACTTGTGTTTGATTGTTTGGCAGAAAAAGCAAACTTTTTAAGCAAACAGCAACTTGATGACCTTAAGGAAGAAGTTTTGAATTGGGCGCCAATTGGAACAGCACTTTTGATGGTTGATGCTCTTAAGAACACAAAATTTTTGGGACGTGAAGAAATTGAACACATTGCAACAAGGGTTTTGGACAAAGAACACATTTCTTGTTACTCTTGGGCATACTATGTTTGTCAAGACCTTGATGTGTTTGAGATGGAAGACATTGAAATGATGTGGCAAAACACAATGGCCATTGGAGAACTTGAAAATTGCGTGGCACTTGCGGAAGCACTAAAAGATGAAGATGTTGTTACAAAAGATGAAATTAAAACTTTGTTTGAAGAAACACTTGTTCACTTAGAGCAAATTGAAAAAAGCCCAACAGAAGACCTTGAACAAGAATATGTTGTAACTCAGCAATTAAGACTTTTAAATGCTTACGCAAGCAAAAAAATGTTTTCACCAAAACAGATTGCTGTTATGAAAGACTGCTTGCTTAAAACCTTTAAGGGCAAAGACAACGAAGTTGAAATGATTAACTTTTTTGCAAACATTTTAGAAAAAAATGTGTTTGAAGAAAGTGAACTTTTATCTGCAAAGAAAAATTTTGTAAAACAACTAAAAGATGCAGTAAAAACAGCTGAGGGTGTTGCTGAAATTATTAGTTCAAGCAAAAAAGCAAAAAAACAAGAGCCAGATTACCAAAACATGATTGTTCCAAATTTTGGTTCGGTGTTTGATGATGAATTTGTTATTGACTGGACAAACATTTTTTCAGCAGCAGACAAAAAAGCAATCAAAGAACTTGCATTAAAAACAAAAAACCTAGATATTTACGAAACTTTTGTTTTAATTTGGAAAGAGGGAATTGACGAACTTGACCAGCTTTTTGCTAGTTGTGATTGCATGTGTGAAGAATGTCAAGGATGCTGCTAGAATTAAGGAGAAAAAATCATGGATTATTTAATTTGGATTTGGGTTGCAATTTTGGCTTGTAGTGTTGCAATTGAAATGCTTAGCATGCAAATGATTGCAGTGTGGTTCACATTTTCAAGCATGGCAGCCATAATCTTAAACCTTTGCGGGGTGATTTGGTGGATTCAAGTTTTGGTGTTTTGTTTGCTTGCGCTTGTTCTTTTGCTTGCGCTTAGAAAATTTAGCCTTAAATATCTTTTGAAAAACACCAATCAAAAAACCAATGTGGACAGCATTGTTGGATCGCATCACAAGCTTTTGGAAAGCATTGAACCAGAAAAAAATGGAAGTTTAAAAATTAATGGAGTTGTTTGGACGGCTGTGGGCAAAGATGAAAAACAAAAAATTGATGCCCAAACTTTTGTGGAAATTGTGAAAGTTGACGGCAACAAACTTGTTGTTGTGCCAGCAAAAACAACATCAAAAACAGAAAAAGGAGAGTAAAATTATGCCAACAGTACTTTTAATTGCATTTATTGTTCTTGGAATTGTTCTTATTGCGGGAATTGCCCTTTGGGTGGTTTTTGGAAATAAGCACAGAGCAATAAAAAAACAAAGAAAACTTGAAGAACAAAATTTATCAAATGAAGACGACAAAACAAAAGGAGAAATTTAATTATGTCAACAGTAGCCATAATTGTTATTGCAATTGTTATACTTCTTGCAATTATCACTTTTGCTCTTAGTCTTAAAATTGTGCATCAATCAACAGCACTTGTTATTGAAAGGCTGGGAAAATTTCATAAGGTGTTAGACACCGGAATTCACATGATTGTTCCATTTTTTGACAGACCAGCAGGCCCACCAATCAGTTTAAAAGAGCGGGTTGCCGACTTTGCACCACAACCAGTTATCACAAAAGATAATGTAACCATGCAAATCGACACAGTTGTTTACTTTCAAGTAACAGACCCAAAACTTTTTACCTATGGTGTTGAACGCCCAATGGCAGCAATCGAAAACCTTACCGCAACAACACTTCGTAACATTGTTGGTGAACTTGAACTTGATGCAACTCTTACAAGTCGTGACACAGTAAACACAAAAATGCGTGCAATCCTTGATGAGGCAACAGACCCATGGGGAATTAAAATTAGCCGTGTTGAGCTTAAAAACATTTTGCCACCACGAGACATTCAAACAGCCATGGAAAAACAAATGCGTGCTGAACGTGAACGCCGTGAAGCAATTTTGATTGCCGAAGGTGAAAAGCAAAGCAACATTTTGCGCGCCGAAGGTGAAAAAGAAGCTGCAGTTTTAAGAGCTGAAGCAAAAAGGCTTGCTCTTATCAAAGAAGCTGAAGGAACATCAGATGCAATCAAACTTATTATTTCAGCAAAACCAGATGAAGCCTACTTAACCCTTAAGGGCTACGAAGCGATGCAAAAAGTTGCAGACGGACAATCAACAAAACTTATTGTTCCAACCGAGCTTGCTGGGGTAACAGGTCTTCTTGCTAGCCTTAAAGAAACATTAAGTCTTCAAGAAGGAAAAACAAAAAAAATTAAAAAAGACTAATCTTTAACGCTTATGGAAAAACGAAAACAACCACACATGTGGAATCCTTGGCATGGTTGCCATAAAACGAGCCCAGGATGCCAAAATTGTTATGTCTATCTTCAAGACAAAGGGTTTGACAAAGACTCTTCAATTGTTCAAAAATCAATTTCAAATTTTAACCTTCCCTTAAGAAAAACTCGCCAAAAAGAATATTCTTTGCAAGCAGGAAGTTTGATTCACACTTGTTTTACTTCAGATTTCTTTTTAGAAGAAGCAGACAAGTGGCGTTTAGACGCTTGGGAAATCATAAAAAAACGAAATGATTTAAATTTTATTATTCCAACAAAACGAATTCACAGATTTTTAGAGTGCATTCCATCAGATTGGGGCAAGGGTTATGACAACGTTGCTATTGCTGTGAGCTGTGAAAATCAACTTTATGCAGACAAGCGCCTACCATTTTTTTTGGAACTTCCCATAAAACACAAAATTGTGTTTGTGGCGCCAATACTAGAAGAAGTTCATTTAGAAAAATTTTTAGCCACCAAAAAACTTGAAAAAATTTGTGTTGCTGGCGAAAGTTATGACAACGCAAGGCTTTGTGATTTTGATTGGGTTTTAAATTTGTACGAACAATGCAAAAAATATAACACTGCATTTGAGTTTTATCAAACAGGTTCAAACTTCAAAAAAGACGGTAAAATTTTTAAAATAAGCCATTTTAAAGAATTTGCTCAAGCAAAAAAAGCGGGTCTTGATTTTGAACCAAAAAAGCAAACTGATTAAAGTTTGCTTTTTTTAGCTCTACTATTGACATTGTTGTTTTAATATGTTAAAATGTTAGAAACGAAAGGAGAAGTTATGTTTACAAAACAAGATGTTCAAGAATTTGTGAAATTTGGTGTTAATCTTAAAAAGATTGAAGGAAAAAATGCAAACACAGCAAGTTTTTTTGATGAAAAATCTGGGGTAACATTTTCTCCAAGCCTAGATTCACAGGGAAATTATGTGCCAGAAAAAACAGACAGCAAGTTTTTGTTTGCAGCATTTTCATATAGCATTGTTGATGCAACAAAACAGATGATTGAAGAAAACGAGCTTAATTTAAAATCGCTTGATTTTAGAGATGGAAAGTTTGAAGAAGAATATGAAAATATAGACAACAAGATGATTGAAAAATTTGCTTCTTCGATGGTTGAACCACTCAATGAAATTAGTCAAAAATTAATTCCACTTTTAAAACATGACTACATTAAAAAAATTGATGTTTCAAGCAAAAATTATTACATGGGTGGAAAACAAATTTTGGAAACATTTGCAAAAACAGACCAAAATTTTGATTGTCTTTGTAATGTTGTTTTGGAAAAATTTAATGAGAACAATCGTGTAAAAACAAGAAAGATGCAAGGAAATGGAAAAAATTTTAGAGTTATTGACAGTTTTGTACCTAAAAAAGAACAAGAAAACACTTTCAAGCAATAAAAACAGCGCATGCTGTTTTTTGTTTTTGCAAAAATTTTTGCAAAAAATCACAAAAAATAGTTGTTTTTCACCAAAAAACAAACAACTATTGACTTTTTTAAAGTTTTGTGTTATACTATAATTAGTTTTTTAAGGGGTGAAAAAATGGAACAAAAAATAACAGTAAGATTTAGTGATGATGAAATTCGTGATATGCATCAAATTGCAAAGGAGCAAGATCTTAAAGTGAGCGAATTGGTTAGAAAAGCTGTTAAGATGTTTGTGGAATCAGATGGTTTGGATGTTGATGCTGAACTACAAAGATCTCAGCAACTTTTGGAGATAGTGGAAAAGCAAGCTGCAAAATACAATAAATTGAACACAAATTTAAAAAAGATAAATGCTTACAACAAACAAATTGAAGAAGCAAAGGAAAATTTAAGGACAAGATAGCATGATGACAACAGCTGTTAGTGTTATTACGGGAATCTATTTGTTTGTTATGCTTTTTGTGTTAAAGTAAAAACAGACCATTTTTGGTCTGTTTTTTTAAGCATTGTTTGTGTATGACTTAAGCAAAGCAAAATTTATGTCTGGATAGTGTAAACCAATTAAATAGGCAAAATTTGAAAGCCCACTTAACGCTATTTCCAAAAGTTCTGTGGTATGACTTAATATCAAGTTTTTTGCATTTTTTAAGTGTAGTTTTAAAGCATCATTATCAACAACAATTTCATCAGCATCAATATATGGTTTTATAAAGTTATAAATGCCATTATCGTTTAAAAGTTCCAAATATTGCCACAAATTCATATTCAAAAGAGATTCAACAATTGCTTTTGTTGTCTGTGTTTTAAAAGAAGAATAAAGACCAAACAGAAAAGCGGCACTTTCTTGAAAATTTTCAACATATTTAGCTCTAGTTGAAATATCAACATATTCACTGTTTGCGTTCTCTAAAGGCTTTGGTTTTAAAAGTGTTTGTAAGACATAATTTATAAATTCTTGCGGAGTTGTAAACAAACCTGCATTTGGGACAAAGGATTTAAGTTCAAGATTTGGGTAGGCTGCTTTAATAATGTTATCAACATTTTCATCATAAATGTCTGTTAGTGTTCCACCACAACAAAAACCATAAGTTTCAGGAAAAAATGCTGTAATTGGGTCAGCTGAATTTGTGATGTTGTGAATGTTTTGGTAAGCAAAATCAACATTTTTTAGAATCCCTTTTGGTGATTCAAAATTATAGACAAAAAAGTTTTCTGGAGTTACTAATTTGTTTTGTTCTTTTAAAATTTTTAAAGCCAAAATGTTTGAAATTGCGCCACCACGAGAGTAACCACTTAACCAAATTTTTGGGTTGCTAAGATTGTTTGTGTTTAAGTAAATTTTTAGTGCTGTTAAAACTTGTTGCGCACAATCATCAAACCCTTGATGATTTCCACTTGTTCCAACAAAGCAGTTGTTTGCCCATTCAGCAAAATAATCAAAGCCACGAATGGTTACAGCCACCAAATCACAAGTCTTGTTTTTGTATGTTAATTTTTTGTTTGCAAAAGCAAATGCAACAGAATTTTTTGTTGGTTTGGATTCATAGTTTTGTGTTAAAGTGTTTGAAAAATCCAAATCTTGAAAAAATTTTGTTACCTTTGCTCCTTTTGGTGAAGAACAAGCAAACAAAAAAGACAAAAGAGCCAAATCATTATCAAACAATTTTGCGTCTTTAAAAAACAAATTGTCTTTGTAAGTTGCACTTATTGTTGTTACTTCATTACTTAATGTGTTGTTTGGGTCTAAAACAACAGACACATTCGTTGGTTCAATGCTTGGATCTTCACTTTCGTTTTGATTGCAAGCAGAAAAGAAGGTGAGGCAAGCAAAACAAACAAAAACAACAAAAATCACAAATGCAAACTTTTTGATTAAAAGTGTCATAAGTTTTTCCTTTTTTGATTTATTCTTATATTATAACACAAAATTTTGTTTTTGTGCAACAAAAAAGTGGCAGTATTTTTTTTGTTTGAAATTGTCTCAAAATTACGAGAAATTTTTGTGACACAATGTGCAAAAACCATTGTTTTTGTAAAATGTTAAAAATTTTTCAAAGTTTTTTAAAAATTCGTTAAAAACTATTGACTTTTCTATTTTTTTAATGTAAAATAACATCGTATCATTTTTTCGTGGCGGCGTAGCTTAGTTGGTTATAGCGACCGGTTCATACCCGGTAGGTCGAAAGTTCGAATCTCTCCGCCGCTACCAGATACTTTGGGCAAAATGCCTTTTGTGGCCCCGTGGTCAAGCGGTTAAGACATCACCCTTTCACGGTGGTAACACGGGTTCGATTCCCGTCGGGGTCACCACTAAAAGTCTAAATCTAATTCAGATTTAGACTTTTTTTATGCTTTTTGTTGTGTTTATTTGTGTTTTATGTTATAATTTCGTATGATTTTAGGAGAAAAAGTTTATGAGAATTGTGTTTGTGCATCATGGAAACAGAAAAATTGAAAATCCACGAAGTCAAAAAGAAGGTTTAACTGAAATTGGTTACAAAGATTGTGAGCTGGTGGCAGAATTACTTAATAATGCAAAAACAAGAGAAAATTTTGAAGCAATTTACACATCACAATTTTTTAGATGCAAAAAAACTGCTGAAATAATAAATAAATTTTTAAATGTTCCAATTTTTGAGGATAAACGTCTTGATGAATATCGTAGTGTAGAGGGAGAGTCTTGGGTTGATTTGCAAACCAGAGTTGGATTGTGTCTTGATGATTTAGTGCAAAAATATGATGATAACGACACTGTTATTTGTGTTACAAGTGGTTTAAATGTTGTGGCATTTACAAACAAAGCCTACAATTTGTCTCCATCTGAAAATGCTCCTTTTATTTTTATACCAAGTTGTTCTCCAATGTTTTTTAATTATAAAAAACAATAATTTTTTAAAAGAAAAACAAAAAACATAACAAAAACAAAAAAAGAAGTGAGAGCACTTCTTTTTTAGCATCTTGGTCTAAAAGTTTGTTCTTTTTGTTTTTCTTCTACCACACTGTTTTGTGGTTTAACTCCCAAAAATCTCAAAGTTTCTTTTGGCGGAACATTGCTTTGAATTGCTTTTGTTAGTGCATTAATTTTTTGGTAGTCAAAATTTTCTGGGGCGTTTTCATCAAATTTGGTTAAAGTGTTTAAAAGTTTTCCAAGTTTGGTGTATCTGCGAAAATATTTTTCACAAGCAATGTCTGTCATATAGTAATATTTTTTGTGTTTAACCATGCTGTTTACAATTTCTTCATATGAACATTTTTTTATTGGATAAAATTGCATTGTATTAATAAAATTTTGTCTTGCGTCAACAAGCTCTTGGTCATCAAGTTTTGCTAAAATGGTTTTAAGCCACAATGTGTTTGCCAAAATTTGTTCAAAGTCTTGATCATAGCAATGTTTGTTAATGCTTGAAAGGTTGTTGTCAAAATTTGATTCTAAAAATTTTGGTAAATTTTTGGCTTTTGATTTGCAAAAATCTTTAACTTCACAAAAAACTTTTTTGTTTGTTTGTCTGTAAGAAAAAGGATTGGCATGATTTTGTGCACACAAGAATGGCAAAAACATGTTTTCAACAAACAAATTTTTTTCATATTGACTTATTGTATAGTCGTAAACATCGTGTTCACTAAAACAACAGCTACACGAATCAACTGTTGAAATTGTTTTTCCGTTTGGAGTGCGGGAAACAATCACGTTGGCAAGTCCATTTTCATCAAAAAGAGGAATATCTTGCTCGTGAAAAAATGTTCCTTCTTCCACAAAGTTTTTAATTGGCGTTTTGTTCTGATAAAATTTTTGCCTGATTTCCTTGGCTTTTTGGTAATTTAGGTCAACTTTAAAAAGTTCAATTTTTTCATCATCTGGCAAATTTAAATTGTTTTCAGAAGACACAAAAACCAAAAGGCTATATTTATTCTTAAAAAACATTGTCTTCTCCTTCAAATTCCAATTTTGGAAGTTTTGGTTTAACTGTTTTTGGCAAGTTTGTTTTGTTAAGAGACAAGCATTCTTTGTCGATGTTTTCAAACAAAACGTTTTCAACCAAAACAAATTCATCATCAAACACAATCGAAGCAAACACTTCATGTTTTGGAATGTCAAAAACAAGTTCAAGTTGTGGATAAAAAACAGTTTGTTTTTCATGGTCATTTTCAAACAAATCATAAAAATTTTCAACAAAGCCTTTTCCAAAAATGTGGCAAAGCTCATTTAAGTTTTTTGATTTTTGTAAAAAGCGAAAAAGTTCCTTAATGTCTTTACAGCATTTGTCTTCAAAACCTTTTTCCTTAAAACAATTTTCAATTTCTTTTAAAAATGCCGAAAAGTAAAAAACTTTGCTGTCTTTGTTTTTGTTTTCAAGGTCTTGTGCGTAAATTAACCCTGGAATGTTTATGTCCATGTTAACAACATCTAAAATTGTTGTGTTTTTAAATGTTGTGCAAACCAAAACTTGATAACCTTCTTCATCATAATCAAAAGAGTAGGCTTGGCAAATGTAGTCCTTGCTTTTTTCTTCATCAATTTTGGCTTTTAGTTTTTGATTTTCAACAAATTTATCAAATTTTTCTTTGGGCATGTGCTCTTCAAAGTTTTCAAGCATAGAACCAACAGCTTCTTCTTGTTCTTTAATTGCCAAAGCCAAAAATTCATTTTTCATTTGTTCTTCTTTCAATTTTTGTTTTTTTTCTTGTCTTTCTTTTAAGGTGTTTTTTATGTGTTCTTTTGCTAATGTGTTGTTTTCCATTTGTTTTTCCCTCATAACCCCAACAACTCAAGTTTTTGGTCGTTAAGGGGTTTGCATGCTTTGTTTATAAAGCAAAATTCAACTTTTTTTAATGTTGTTTTGTCTTTTTCTCTTGTTGTCACAAAAACTCGGGGGCTTCCTTTTGTGTCTTTAACAAAGTCAAGTTCAATTTGTGGGTGAGTTTTTTCATATCTTCCAGATTTTAATGTTGTTTTTGCATAACTTAAAAGTTCATCTTTTCCTTGTGTTGTGTAAAGTGAAACGCCACGTTCACAAAAAAGATTTTTCAGCAAAGTGTCAAAATCGTTTTGCGTAAATTGCTTTCCGCCCATTTTGCTTCCATTTTCATCAAAAAGTGCAGGAAAAACTTCAAAAGTGTTTTCAAATTCAAGCACTTCAAGGTCGCCCATGTTGGCATCAAAAACATGGTCGGTAACCCAAAATTTTTCTTGACCATTTTTGTCTATCTCAAAATTTAAAACAACTTTTTGTTTTTTGGGTGCGTAATTTTTTCTTTTTTGCAAAAACAAAAAAATTTCATCAAAAACTTCATTGTCTGTTAGGCTCGATTTTTGTTCTTCAACAATTTTTGCTAAAGGTTGTTTGTTTAACATGTCGTTTTCTCCTTAAAAATTCATATTTTGTTTTTGTGCACGTTTTTTGTTTATTTGTTTGCAAACATCATTAAAGTAGCAAAATTCAACGTCTTTAACAATTTGGTGTTTGTTTTCATAGGCGTTAACAAAAACTTTTGGGGCATATCTTGGATCTTCTGGACCAATAAAGCCAAGTTCAAGTTCAGGGTAGTCCAAAAGTCCATCTTTTGTTCCAATTGGTGTTGTTAAGTAAACAAAAGCGTCAACGCAGTTTGTGTCATAGTCTTGAACACAATTTCCTTCAAAAAATGTTTGCAGCAATTCTTGAAAAGAGCTGTAAGAATATTTCTTTTGCAAAACTATGTTTCCATTTTGATCGTAGTTGTTGCACAAAAATTTAAAGCCCTGCTTTTTGTCTGTTCCTTCAAAGCCAACAAATCCTTCAAAATCTTGTTTATCCTTAAAAAATCCCATGTGAACAAAGTCAAGAAGAACTGGTTTTAAATTAGCATTGCCTTTTCGTGCCTTAACAATCAAAATAATGTCTTTTGGTTGTTTTTGTTCAGGCTCGTCAACAATGCGATAGTCTTCATCTTTCATAATATGCTCCTTTTAGTTTTTTAATTTTACCATATTTTGCATTAAATTTCAATACCAAAACCCAAATTTTGCTCAAATGGTGTTTAGTGTAAAAAATTAAAACAAAACGTGGCCAATTTTGTTTGCTGTTTTGCGTTTTTTGTGTTAAAATAAGTTTAATTTAACAAAAAGGAAAATTTTTATGGAAAAAATTGAAATGGATGGCGAAATTTACTACTACCTAAACAATCGTTTTGTGGACAGCAGTTTTTGCAGTGTCGACAAAAACACAAATGAAAAACTTTGCGCCCTTTTTTACAAAAACATGGACTTTAACACATTTTCAAAAGAAAAATTGTTAGATTTCATCAAACAAACAAAAGATGCCGAACAGTTTTTAGTCACCAAAAACGCTTGTGCTGTTGCACTTGAAAAGTTTGTTGCAGACGAAAATTTTGTAAAACTTGTGCTTCCAATCTACACATCCACCCTTCGAAGCATTGGCATGCCAAATTTGGCTTTGGATGTTGCACAAAAGTACACCGATCTTGTTGCAAATTGTGACAGTTTTGCGCTTTGGATTTCAGTGGCTGCGGCTTGCTGTGATTTGGGGCAGTTTAAAGATGCCATAATGTATTTAAATCTTGCAAAGCAAAAAAAGCGTGGTCACACTTTTGATGAAGACAGTGAGTTTGCTGCTTTGGAAAACAGAATAAAAAAAGCTCTTAATGTTGAAAGTTTTTAGCATTTGGGCTTTTTTAAAAAATTTTGATATTGACTTTTTTGGCGTGATGTGGTATAATCAACTTGTTTTGAAAAGGAGATTTTTATGATTATTGCAATTGATGGTGTTTCTGGTGCTGGAAAAAGCACAATGTCTAATCAGCTTGCCAAAACTCTTGGCTTTCAGTTTGTTTCAACAGGAATGTTTTACAGGGCAATTTCGCTAAACGCAATTGAACTTGGCATAAGTCCAACAGAAGAAGACAGAGTTTCAGACATGCTTCAAAACATTAGCGTAAGAATTGGAAAAAACTATGACGGCTCAAACATTTGCTTTGTTAATGGTTATGATGTAACAAGCCAGTTAATCGATCCACAGGTTAATTTTCACGTTTCTGAGTATGCACAACTTCCAAAGGTAAGAAAGTTTGTAAGAAATTTGCAACACACTCAAAGCACACTTGCCCCAAACAGCATTTTTGAAGGAAGAGACATTGGCTCAGTTGTGTTTCCAGATGCTGACCTAAAAATTTACTTAACTTGCGCACTTGAAGTTAGAGCGCAAAGAAGAACTGAGCAACTAAAAGAAAAAGGCAAACAACCAGTTTACAAAGATGTTTTGCAAAACTTAACAAAGCGCGATTTTGAAGACAGACATCGCAAACTTAGTCCGCTTGTTGTTTGTGAGGATGCAATTGTTGTGGACACAACAAATCTAACACAGGACGAAACTCTTCAAAAACTTTGCCAAATTGTTGAAGCAAAGCAAACTTATGAAAAAATTTGTTCAAGACAACTTTGTCTTGCAAAAAATTCTGAATTAAAAATTGAAACAAAAAAATTTCAAGAAAAACCAATGTGCAAATGCACAAAGGTTTACACAGCAAAAGATTTTGGACTTTAAAAAAAGACCTGATAACAGGTCTTTTTTTATTCTTTTTCAGTTTTTTTAGAACTCTTTGGTGAGTTTTGTTTTTTTAGTTCTTCCAAAATTTCGGTTAAAAGTTCTTCTTGTGTTGGTTTTGGTGCTGGTTCTGGTGTTTTGTTTTCTTCACGAAGTTTTTTGGTTTCAGCAATCAAAACCTTTATGTTTTTGGTGTTAACACCTCTTTCTTTTAGTTGTTTGCGTTCCTCTTTGCTAGGAAGTTCGGCTCTTTTCTTTGCCATATAGCCTTGTGACGCCATGGCAATTTTAAGAATAATGAACAAAATTAAAGCAATAAGCAAGAAGTCGATTACAGCGGTGATAAATGCACCCCAATCAATGTAAATTGAGTTTGCAAGGTCAACAACATTTGTTGGGTTGCCAAACTCATCTAAAACAAAGGCTTTGTAAAGATAGGTGTAGATTGCATCAAGCCCATTGCTTCCAGTTACTGCAAGCAAAAACCAGTTTACAAGAGGCATAATGATTTTGTTTGCAAGGGCAGTTACAATTGCGGTGAAAGCGCCGGCAATAATAACACCAATTGCCATATCAACAACGTTTCCACGCATAATAAACTTTTTAAAGTCACTAAAAAATTTCATTTGTTTTCTCCTTTTGTTATATAAAAAAGTTTAGCACTTTTTTTGATGTTTTGCAACTAAATTTGTGTAATATTTTGCAAAAAGTGAGCAATAAATTAAAAAAGCAACTTCAATCTTTGAAATGTAAAACCAACAAACAAACAAAAAGATGCCAAAATTAGGCATTGTTTGTTACATTAACCGAGCACACATTTGTTTGGAATTTTGTTTGTTGTTGCCAATCAATTTATGTAACAATTTTTAAAATAATGTTAACTTTTAAATTGTTAGTTTTTGTTTTATTTTGAGCTTTTAAAGCTGAGAGTTGTTATAGTTAAACAAAACAGTTTTAAAAAACAAAAGTGCCTATTTTAGAATTTTTAAAATTTTTTAAATTTTTTGGTCAAAAAACTTGATTTTTTTAAAAATTTGTGTTATCATATACATTGTAATCCCCCTTGCGAGAGTAGCTCAATGGTAGAGCCCCAGCCTTCCAAGCTGGTCACGGGGGTCCGATTCCCCTCGCTCGCTCCACTAAAAAGCTCTTGTTTAGAGCTTTTTCTTTTTTAAACGCGAAATTAGAAAAAATTTTTGATTTTTATTAAAAAATTTGCAAAAAAATGTTGACTTTAAATTTCTTTTATGTTATCATATTACATAAACTGTTTGCAAAAGAGTTTTTGTAGGCTCAAAAATTTGGGAGCAGTCTCAAAGTTTATGCGCCTGTAGCTCAACTGGATAGAGCAACGCCCTTCTAAGGCGTAGGTCGGGGGTTCGAGTCCCTCCAGGCGTGCCAGTTAAAGGGGAATTTTCCTCAATATGGTGGGTGTAGCTTAGTTGGTAGAGCGCCAGGTTGTGGCCCTGGAGGTCGTGGGTTCGAGTCCCACCATTCACCCCATTAAAAGGCAAACGGGGCAAATGCGCGAATTATAGGGGTGTCGCCAAGCGGTAAGGCACTTGACTCTGACTCAAGCATTCGTGGGTTCAAATCCTACCACCCCTGCCAACATTTTTAAATGCCGCATGCAAGAGACCGAACTGAAGTCATGTCTTTAAACTAGGCTTCTGCTTAGGGGTGTAGCCAAGCGGTAAGGCAC
>CAMVKM010000013.1 GCA_947168085.1 uncultured Clostridia bacterium
AACGCCCACAACCAAAACACCTGTGGCATTTGGATCTAGTGTTCCCATGTGACCAATTTTGTCTTTAATATTAAATTTTTTTTTGATAAGCCAAACAACTTTGGCTGAACTTATGCCAAACTGTTTGTCAATATTAAAAAATCCGTTCATTTTAATTCCTTTTTTGATTCCAACACAAGCGCTTTAAGTGCTTTTTCAAGCTCTCCTTTAAGTGTTAAGCCTGATGCTTGTTTATGTCCACCACCATTAAATTTGTGTGCAATCTTTGAAACATCAATATCATGACAAGGTGTTCTCAAACTAATTCTCCATTCATTTTTGTCATCTTCGCTTATGCTGATGGCAATTTTAACCCCTGCAATGTTTTGAAGATAAGACACAATAAATTTTCCATCTTCACGCTTGCACCCACATTCTTCAAAATCACTTTTACGAAGAATTGATACGGCAATTTGCCTGTTTTCATAAAACCTGACAGACTCAAAAGCTTTTTTTGTGATTGAAAAATTTTCAAATCCCGCCACACCAAAACAAACAAAAAACCCTTCTTTAACTTCTGGAAATGCTTTTAAAATTTTGCTTGCACACAAAAGTGTTTTTGAATTTGCACTGCTGTAACAAAACATTCCACAATCCATTAAAATTCCTGTATAAAAAGCTTTTGCTAAAGCAAAAGTTAATGAAAAATGCTTTTCAAAAAGCCAAAACAAAACTTCACAACAACTTGAAAATCCACGTTTTACGTAATTAAAGGTTGCAAAATCAGTGTTATCTTTGTGATGATCTATGTTAAAAGTTGTTTTACATCTTTGAAAAACTTTCAAACTTTCATCACAAAGAAGATTTAACCCCGCACAATCAACAGTTATGCCAACATCAAATTCCTTAAGAGCAGTTACACTAAAATTTTTGTGTGGACAAAAACACAAAATGGCTTCTGTTGGCATTTTATCTACAAAAATTGTGCTTTTTTTGCCAAACATTTGCTCTATAATAATTTGAAGAGCAACTGCCGAACAAATGCAATCATGGTCATTGTTTTTGTGTGTAAAAATGGCAATGTTTTCCGCATTTTTTAATGTTTCTTGAAATTGTGTCAAAAAATTCATTTAATTTTCTCCTGTTTTTGACAAACTGTCCAAAAGTTTGTCCATTTTTATGCCTTCTTCCCATGTTTCATCCATAAAAAAGTGTATTTCAGGAGTTAATCGCATGTTAAGCTTTTGAGCCAAACTTTTTCTTATGTATGAAGAACAATCCTGTAAAATTTTAAAAGATTGCTTTTTCTCTTTGTCATTTTCTGCCATTATGGTAACAAAAACTTTGCAATGACTCAAATCTCCACTAACCTTTACTTCGGTGATTGTAATAAAACCTTTTAATCGTGGGTCTTTTAATTCATTTGAAAGTATTTGAGTTAAGGTTTTGTGAACTTCTGAGTTAATTCTTTCAATTCTGTTGCTCATTTTTTTCTCCTTTTTAAATTAAAATCTTAATAGTTTTGCCTATTAAGATTTTTAATTAGTCACGTTCAATTTGTTCAATAACATAAGCTTCAACTGTATCTCCAACCAAGATATCGTTGTGCCCTTCAAGTTTAATTCCACATTCCATGTTTGCCAAAACTTCTTTAACATCATTTTTCTCTTTTTGAAGAGTCGTGATTGTTGTATCTACAAGCATGTCTTTTCCACGGAAAAGCCTAATTTTTGCGCTTTTTGTGATTTTTCCGTCTTTTACCACACATCCAGCAACTGTTCCAATTCTGCTAATCTTAAAAATTCTAATAACTTCAGCATGTCCAATAACACGTTCTTCAAAAACTGGTTTTCTCATTGATTTGATAATTTTTGTTACATGTTCAATAATTTGATAAATGATTTTAGACATGAAAATTGGCATTTTGTTGTGTTCTATGATAATTTGTGATTTACTGTCTGGTTTTACATTAAAACCAATCAAAAGAGCATCTGCTGATTTGGCAAGCAACACATCATTTTCGTTAATTGGTCCAACTCCACCATGAATACATTCTACTTTCACTTCTTCATTTTGAAGTTTGTTCAAAACGTCAACAGCAGCTTCAAATGAACCTTGAACATCTGCTTTTACAATAACATTAAGAACTTTCTTTTCATCTTCAATGTTTGTAGACAAAAACTCTTCCATTGAAAACTTTGATTTGACATTAATTTTTTCTGTTTGAGCCTTTCTTTTTCGTTCTGCCAAAACTTGTTTGCTAAGTTTTTCATCAACAGCATAAAGGTTGTCTCCAACATTAGGAACTCCGTCAAGCCCTAGCACTGACACTGGTGTGCTTGGACCGGCAGATTTAATGTTTGATCCTTTGTCATCAATAAGAGCTCGCACTTTTCCAGCGTGTATACCAGAAATAACTGTATCTCCAACTTTTAATGTTCCGTTTAAAATAATGCATCTTGCAACAGGTCCTTTACCTTTGTCAAGTTTTGCTTCAATAATCATTCCAAGAGCTCTTGTGTTTGGATTTGATTTTAACTCTTGAACATCAGCAACAAGCAAAATCATCTCTAAAAGTTTGTCAACACCTTGACCAGTAAGCGCTGAAATTGGCACAACAACGGTATCTCCACCCCATTCTTCTGGAACAATTCCTTGCTCTGTTAATTGTTGTTTAACTCTGTCAAGGTTTGATTCTGGTTTGTCCATTTTGTTTACAGCAACAATCATTGGAACCTTTGCTTTTTTGATGTGCTCAATTGCTTCTATGGTTTGTGGTTTTATGCCATCATCTCCGGCAACAACCAAAATTGCAATGTCTGTAACACTTGCACCACGTTCACGCATAGCAGAAAATGCTTCATGTCCTGGTGTGTCAATAAATGTTATTTTTTTGCCTTTTGTTTCAATTTGATATGCTGAAATGTGTTGAGTTATTCCACCAGCTTCACCACTTGCAATATGTGATTTTCTTATATAGTCTAAAAGTGAAGTTTTTCCATGGTCCACGTGTCCTAATACTGCCACAATTGGTGACCTTGTTTCAGTGTTTTTTGCCATTTCTTCATCTGAAGAAAATTCTTCGGCAAGTTTTTCTTCAAAAGACTTTTCAAGTTGTTGTTCCAAAACAACCCCAAGTTCACCACAAACAAGCTCTGCTGTTGCATAATCAATCACACTGTTGATGTTTGCAACAATTCCAAGAGTCATTAATGGTTTTAAAATTTCAGCAACAGAACGTCCTGTTTTTTCTGAAAGTTGTTTAATTGAAATGTCTTCTGTTGTAATAACAAGATGATCAATAGGAGCTGCCACAACTGTTTCTTGTGGTTTTTGTTTTTTAATTTTTCGGCTTCCACGAATGCGTTCTTCTTTTGTTCCTTCTTCTTGTGAAATTTGTCTTAAAGGCTTTTTAGAAGGCTTTTTGTCATAAACTGAACGGCCTCTTTTTTCGTTGTCAATTCGTTTACTTCCACCAAAATCTCTTTGTGAAGTTGCCTGAAATTCGACAAAATTAGTAGTTTGCTGACTTTTTTGAAAAGGTTTTTGATTTTGAGAATTACCAACAAATCTTGGCTTTTGATTGTTTAATGGTTTTGTTGTTTGTTTAAATTTTTCACCCTGAAAATATGCTTTTTTTGCTTCAACTGGTTTTGATTTAAATGTTTTTTGTTGTGGTTCTTGCACTTTTTGTTGCATAAGTTTTGGCTTTTGTTGAACTTTTGGCGCTTCTTTAACTTCTTTAACTGGCAAAACAGGAACCTTCGGCGCTTCCTTTTTGTTGTTAATTTTTTCTCTAATATTTTTACTAAATTCACCAAGTTTGTTCAAAATTGTTTGAATATCTTTGTCTAATTTTGGTAAATCTTTTGATTTTATGACTGACAATGCTTTTAAATTGTCAAAACTTACGCTTTGTTTTGTTTTATTTTCCAAATTTCTAATCCTCACATTCTAAAATTTGTTTTGAAAGTTCTTTGTTTGTTAAACCAACAACCTTACAATTAATTGTTCCAAAAATTTCATCTAAATTTTTAATTTCTTTTAAAGCAATCTTTCTTGTTTCACAAAAATATTTTACTTGGCTTTTTGTGTTTTCACTTGCAAAAGTATCAATTAGAACCCCAAAAACTTTTTTATAAGATTTTTTTAAATTATCCCAACCAAACACAACCGAGTTTGATTTTAAAGCAAATCCCACATAGGATGCTAATCTTTGTTTTGGCATAATTCCTCCAACTGACTATAAACATCATCTGGAACCAACATTTTAAATGCTTTGTTTAAGGCTTTTGATTTTTTTAAGGATTTTATGATTTCAACATCTTTTGAAACAAAAACCCCCCTACCTTGCATCTTTTGCTTTGATTCAACAACAATTTTGTCTTTTTGCTTAACCAATCTAAAAAGCTCTTGTTTCGGTTTTAATTGACGTGTTACAACACACATTCTTAAGTGAACTTCCACAAAAAATCACCTCTTTATTCAATATTTTCAAGATCCTCAAACAAATCAAGGTTTGATTCTTGATCAAAAGTTGTTTCAAGCGTTTCTTTTTGTGCTTCTTCATCTGTTTCTGCCTGAGATTCACTTTTCACATCAATTTTCCATCCCGTTAACTTAACTGCAAGTTTAACATTTTGCCCATCTTTTCCAATTGCAAGTGACAATTTGTCATCAGGAACAATAACTTTGCTTGCTTTTAAGTTTTCATCAATTTCAACACTTAAAACATCGGCTGGACTAAGAGCTGCAGCAATAAACTCACAAGCATCGTTAGACCAAGCTATGATATCAATTTTTTCTCCATGAAGTTCTTCCAAAATGTTGTTAATACGACTTCCACGGCTTCCAACACAAACACCAACAGGGTCAACCTCAGGATTTTGGCTTGCCACTGCAATTTTTGTTCTGTTTCCAGCATCACGAACAATGCTTTTTATTTGGATTTCACCTTTTTCAATCTCTGGAACTTCAAGTTCAAAAAGTTTTGCAACAAAATTTGCTACAGTTCTTGAAACCTGCACTTGTGGTCCAAAATTTCCTTCTCTAATCTTTTTAATAAAAACTTTAACATGATCTCCAACCTTAAACGTCTCACCTGGAATTTGGTCGGCATTAGATAGTGTTGCATCAGTGCCAAAACCAGCAAGTTCAACATAAACATTTTTTGGATCAATGTGTTTTACCACCGCTGAAGTTAATTGACCAACCTTGTCCAAAAGTTGTGTGTTCATGCTGTGACGCTCTGCTTCACGAAGTTTTTGCATAACAACTTGTCTTGCTGTTTGCACAGCAATACGGCCAAAAGACTTTGGTGTAACTTCTTCTGACACAATATCTCCAACTTTGTAGGTTGACTTAAGTTTTTTTGCATCTTCCAAAGAAATTTGTTTGTCTGGATCTTCAACCTCATCCACAACAGTTTTGTAAGCCAAAACCTTTATGGTGTTCTTTTCTGGGTTGAGTTTTACTGATGCTGATTTTCCTTCTCCAAAATTCTTTTTGTAAGCGCTTGTAAGTGCGTTTTCAAGTGCTGAAATAAAAAACTCTTTGTTAATATTTTTTTCTTGTTCTAGTAAATCAAGGGCAATAAAGAAATCCTTGCTGCTAATCATTTTTTTCTCCTTTTAAAAACGATGAGTGGGCAAAAACCCACTCATGCTAGCATAATCTACATTCTTATTATATCACAAAAAGTAAGCAATATCAAGAAAAATAGACTAATTTTTTTCAAAAAATTTTTAACGAACAAAACTTGCTTGTGCAAACTCTTCTTTGTTGTCTTTTGAAAGAGTTTGAATGTTTTGTTTGCGCCATGCAATTTTTTTTGACAACAAAACAATCTGCTTATTCAAAAGCTCAGCATAGTAAGCTGTTGAAATTTTTCTTGCTCCGTCATCTCCACCAAAACCTTCGTTTTGTTTGTTTGTTTTGTTTTCCATAATTTAAGACCTCCGAAAATTCAAGTCTGCCCCTATTATAGCAAAAAAATTTTAATTTGTCAACCCTTTTTTAAACAAGTTTTATAAAAACTTTTGCCGTAGCCATGGCATCATTTAATGCCCTGTGTGCTTCTTCCAATGTTACATTTAATGCCTTAACCGCACTTGACAATTTGTAGTTTGGAAGTGATGGCACTTTTTGCCTTACCAAATCTAAAGTGTCAATACGTTCATTGTCAAATTTAAAACGAAATTTTTGACCTGCGTTAAGCAAAAATCTTATGTCAAATCCAATGTTGTAGGCACTTAACGTGCAATTTTGGCAAAACTTGTGAAAATCTGGCAAAACATCTTCGATGTCTGGCGCGAACACAAGCATTTCATCATTAATACCTGTAAGATTTACGATTTCTGTCTCAAGTTTTTCATGTGGATTAATTAGTGTTGAAAAAGTTTCAATACATTTTCCATTTTTAACTTTAACAGCCCCAATTTCAATAATTTTACAAGTGTCAGCATTAAGACCTGTTGTTTCAAAGTCAAACACAACAACTTCTTTGTTGTTGTCCCAATAAGAACTTATTTGCTCATCCAAAGCTCCAAACAAACTCATTTGGTGTGTTTCTTCAATTGGCTTTGGAACAACTGTTTTGTATTCTTTTATTGGCTGTCTCCACAAATATTTTAACTCTTTTGTCAAAAGCTTACATATAGACAAATCAAAAGCCCTAAAACTTTTAACACCATTATATTCATTTATTTTGCCGGCAATTAAAATTTCTGTGCCTTCCGAAAGTTTTTCCAATTTTTCAGCATCTTTTTCATTTGGAAACATAGTAACCTTTATGCTTCCACTTGCATCAACAAGGTCAAAAACAAATTTTTTGTGTGAAAGTGTTTCTTCAATGTCTTTGTGTGCTTTTGGAACAAAAAATGTCATTTGTGGTTTTGTTAACGTCCCAGCCAAAACTTGTTGCTCAGTTCCTTTTAAGTCTCTTACAAAAACTGGACTTTGTGTTATGATTCTGCCCATAACAGACACAATTTCATCCACTTCAATCTTGTTTAAAAGTTTTTCCTGCTCTAAAATTTCTTCAAGCTGCATTGCATAAGATTTTTCATCAGTCAAATTTGCTTTTTGTGTTTGTTTGCAAGGATTAAAACTGATTTTAAGCTCTTCAAAAACTGATTTTTCAAGCTTTTCTTTTAAGGCATTTGCAAACTTGTAGGTGTCTAAAACAACTTTCATGTCTTTGTCGCAATCAATTGTTATGTTCATTGTTTCGCCATCATTATCAACATGAAAATCTTGTTTTGTTGCAAAATCTTTTAAATAAGGAAATTCTGTTTCAACAAAATCTGATGTTATTTTAAACAAAATATCTGAATCCATGTAACTTTGTTTAAATTTTAATTTTGTTTTACTTAAACTACCAATTATTGACAAAATATCTTTTTGCAACTGTTTTTTTGTCTCATCTGTTGGTTGCATGCCCTTTGGATAGACAAAAGAAAAGATTGTTGTGTCTGTTTTTTCATCAAAAATTGCTTCTTCAAGCTTTAAGTTTTCATATTCTTCTTTTTCTAGTAATTCTGTTATTGTCATTTTCTCCTACCGTATTAAATTATATAAATCAACAAAAATCACAAAAGCAAACAAAACAATCAACCCAATCATGTGAATTTTTGCTTCAACTTCTCGTTTTATTGGTTTTTTTCTTATCCACTCTATTGTTGTAAACACAATTCTAGAGCCATCTAGTGATGGAATTGGCAAAATGTTAAACATTGCCAAATTTGCAGCAACAAATGGCAAAAAGATAAAGAGATTTGCTATGTTTAGTTGTGAATATTCGGCAATAAATCCAATTGTTGTAATTGGTCCACCCATGCTTGAAATAGACACACCACCTGAAAGAAGCATAAACAAGAAAACCAAAACTTGCCATGCCATAGCAGCTGCCACTGGAACGCAGCTAATAAGAGCTTCAACAAATGTGTAGCGGTAAGGAGTGTTAGAAATCCCTAAAACTCCTTGATTTGATGATGGATCGTCTGGATTTTTAAAAAGAGTTGTTTTAATATCCAAAAATTCACCATTTCGCTGCACTGTTAACACAAAAATGTCGTCAATTTTGTAGGTTGAAACCAAACTTTGCAAACTGTTGCCTTCAACAAAACTCACATTTTTGCCACCAACTTTTCTAATAACATCACCATTTTGCAATGCTTGAATTTGTTCTGTTTCTGGTTTATCTTGATTGTAGACTGCAACATATTCTTGATTTTTGCTTGCATCACTAACCATTGGAATATCATAACCAAAACCAACAAGCAAAATAAAAGCAAAAATTATTGCAGACAAAAAGTTAAAAGTGACGCCACCCAAAAGAACAATTATTCTTTTCCATGGTTTTTGATTGTTAAACGCTTTTGGATCTTTGTCATTTTCATCTTCACCAGCAAACGCACAGTATCCCCCAAGTGGAAGCACTCTAATGCTAAATTTTTCACCATTTTTTCTGGTTTTTGAGTAAATCGATTTGCCAAAACCAATTGAAAATTCATTAATCTTAAATCCAAGCCATTTACCAAAAGTGTAGTGTCCAAACTCATGAATTGTTATCATCAAAAGCAAAACAACAATCGCAAGCAAAATGTAAGCGATTGTTGTAAGCACACTCAAAAATGTTGTTCCAAGCATTGATGACAGCATTTTTCTCTCCTTATTAAAATTTTATGCGTGCCATCATTGTTTTATGCTAAAAAATAACCAATAAAGCAACAAAAACAACAATGGCATTAACAACAAGACCATTAATTCGGTCCATTATTCCGCCATGACCTGGAATAAAACCAGAAAAATCTTTTGTTCCCGCAAGACGCTTAATGTATGAAGAAAAAATGTCTCCAATCATGTTAAAGCATCCACTTAAAAGCCCTAAGAACAAGCACCAAAATGGAGTAAATCCATAAGCATCAAAAACTGTTTTAAATCCGCAGTTTACCATAACAATGTAAACCACAAAACTTGCAACAATTGCGCCTAAAATTCCACCAACAAGACCACTCCATGTTTTTCCTGGCCCTAATTTTTCATAATTAATTTTTTTAGTTGGAATTGCTCTTCCAGAAACAAGAGCAAAACAGTCTGCTCCAATTGTGGTTGCAAACAAGAAAATTAATCCAAACAAACCAATATCAACGCCAAATTCAACATGAGTGAGCACTGAAAAGTGATTTATGATAAACACAAACGTAAGCAAAAATGATGGATAAAGACATGCCAAAACTGTGTTCAAACTCTTTTTTAAAGCAAACATTTGTGTTGAATCTTCCCCCGATGTTTCATAATACATTTTGTTTAGTGTGTGTTTTTTAGCAATCAAACCAACCAAAAGTGTGATGATAAAAATTAGCACCAAAACACCCACATTCATCAAAATGTAGTAAAAGAAAGTGATTTGAAGAAAAATGCACAAAATTAAAAGCAAAAAGCAAACAACGGGAAACAACCCAATTGCAACCATGTAGGTTGGCTTGTCCATTTTTCTAAAAATTCCTTCAATTTCAAAAGTTCCTGCAATCATTAAAAAGCCAATCAAAATGTCAAACAAGAAAACTGTTTGTGATGAAATTTGTCTTAAAGCAAAAAATCCAACCAAAAGCACCAATATTAGTGCTCCAAAAACAATTCTTTTTCCCCAATTTGATGGTGTGTTTATTTTTTTTGTATCCATAGTGTAAAACCTCTTTTGTTGTCATTATTTTATGTTGCCAAATCTTCTGTTTCGTTTTTGATAACTTAAAAGTGCTTTTTGAAGATCACGATTTGAAAAACTTGGCCAATAAGTGTTTGTGAAGTAAAATTCACTGTAAGCCATTTGATAAAGCATAAAGTTAGAAACTCGCATTTCGCCGCTTGTTCTTATGATGAAATCTGGATCTGAAATGTCTTTTGTATCTAAAAGGCTTTCAAACTGTTTTGATGTGATTTCACCTTCAATGTTTTTTGCCTTGTTAACTGCTCGCAAAATTTCATCTCTTCCACCATAATTTACTGCAAAATTTACTAAAAAACTTTTACAATTTTTTGTTCTTTCTTTTGCTTGCTCAAATTGCGCCACAATGTCTTTTGGAAGCTTTGTGTAGTTGCCAACAAAGTTTATTTTCACATCTTTTTTAACAAAATCATCAAGATTTGTTTTAACATAGTCTCTAATCAAGTCAAAAATTGTGTCAATCTCTTCTTTTGGCCTTTTCCAATTTTCTGTGCTAAACGCAAAGTAAGTTACAATCTTTATTTTTAGATCAAACAAATTCCGTGTTATGCGTTTAATGTTTTCACAGCCTGCTTTGTGCCCAAACTTTCTTGGCAAGCCACGCTTGGTTGCCCATCTTCCGTTGCCATCCATAATAATTGCAACATGGTTTGGAAGTTTGTTTAAGTCAAGACCACGATAAATTTTTGTTTTACCTAAAACCATTATAACCCCTTTTTATTTATTATAATACGCATCAAATCAAATTTATGATAAACAAAAAAATGATTTTTTAAACAATTTTTTTAAACTTCCATTATTTCTTTTTCTTTTTGTTCTAATGCTTTGTCAACTCTGTCTGTGTAAGAATTCAATATCTTTTGCACCTCTTTTTCTGCAAGTGCCAAATCATCTTCTGTGATTTTTGATTGCTTTTTGAGGTCTTTAAACAAATCCAAAGTTTCTCTGCGACCATTTCTCATGTTAATTCTTGCATCTTCAGCAAATTTTTTAACCATCTTAACAAGCTCAAGTCGTCTTTCTTCTGTTGGCGCTGGGACATAAAGTTTGATTACTTTGCCGTCATCACTTGGATTAAGCCCTAAATCGCTTGTTTGAATTGCTTTTAAAACTTCACGAAGCATGCTAATATCCCAAAGACTAATCAAAATTGTTCTTGGATCTGGAGCCGACACATTTGCCATTCTTGAAATTGGCGTCATTGTTCCATAGTAGTCCACCATAATTTTGTCAAGCATTCTTGGATTTGCCCTTCCTGCACGAACTGCGTTTATTTCAGTTAAAAAGTGCTGATAGTTGCCTTCTAGGTGATTTTTTAAACCTTCATAAAAGGTTTTGTCTTCTTCATTATTAAACATAAATTTTCATCTCCTTAATTTAATACATATATTTTACTATAAAATTCTGATTTTGGCAAATAAAAAAAGCCTAATTTCTTGGGCTTTTTTAAAAATTTTAGGCACCGGCCTTTTGTTTATCAATTTGTTTTTGAATTTCTTCAGCAAAATTCTCTTCTTTCTTTTGAAGTCCTTCGCCCATTTCATAGCGAACAAATCTTCTGATTGTGATTTTTTCACCAATTTTGCCAATTGTTTCTTTCAAATATTCATTGATTGTTTTAGTTCCATCACGGAAATAAACTTGATCAAGAAGACAAACTTCTTGTAAATATTTCTTAATTCTTCCTTCAACAATCTTTTCTGCAATGTTTTCTGGCTTTCCTTCGTTAAGTGTTTGAGCCATGAAAATTTTGCGTTCATTTTCAATCATGTCTTTGTCGGCATCTTCTGCTGAAACAAAAAGTGGTTTGCTTGCTGCAATTTGAAGAGCAACATTGTGAACAAATTCATTAAACGCTTCACTTTTTGCAACAAAGTCTGTTTCACAGTTAACTTCAACCAAAACACCAATTTTTCCGCCAAGGTGAATATAACTTTCAACCTTTCCTTCAGCAGCAATTCTTCCTTGTTTTTTTGCTGCTGATGCCATGCCTTTTTCACGAAGCCACTCTGCAGCTTTGTCCATGTTTCCATCACAAGCTTCAAGTGCATTCTTGCAGTCAAGCATTCCTGCTTGAGTTCTTTGTCTTAATTCTGTTATGTCTTTTGCTGAAATAGCCATTTTTAATTTCTCCTTATTTTTTATTATTCTTGAACAGTTTCAGCTTTTTCAGCTTTTTCTGTTTTAGCTGGTTTTTCAACCTTTTTTTCTTTTTTGTCTTTAATTGAAGCAGTCATTGCCTCGTGAAGTTCTTCTGAGGTTACTTCATCTTCTTCCTTAATTGAGTAAACTTCTCCAGTTTTTGCTTCAATTACAGCATTTGCAACAAGCTCAGCAAAAAGTTTAACCGAACGAATTGCATCATCATTTCCTGGAATAACAACATCAACAAGTTCTGGATCACAGTTTGTGTCAACAAGTCCAACAACTGGAATTCCAAGAGCTTTTGCTTCTTTAATTGCAATGTGTTCCTTTTTAAGGTCAACAACAAACAAAAGTCCTGGAAGACTTGTCATGTCCTTAATACCTGTTAAGTTACGTTCAAGCTTTTCTTTTTCTGTTCTAAGAGCAATTACTTCTTTCTTTGGGAAAAGATCAAACTCACCTGTTTTTTCCATTTGTTCAAGCTTTGTCATGCGATCAACTCTGCTTCTAATGGTTTTAAAGTTTGTAAGAGTTCCCCCAAGCCAACGATTGTTGATGTAGTACATTCCACAACGTTCTGCTTCTTCTTTAATTGCTTCTGTTGCTTGTTTTTTTGTTCCTACGAACAAAACTGTTTTCCCTTGTTTAACTGTTTGGCAAACATAGTTGTAGGCTTGTTCAGCCAAAACAACTGTTTTCTCCAAATCAATGATGTGTGTGTCGTTGCGTGCAACGAAAATATATTGCTTCATTTTTGGATTCCATTGTCTGGTTGGGTGACCAAACTGAGCTCCTGCTTCAAGCAATTGTTTTATTGAAATTACTGACATATTTTTTCTCCTTTTCCTTTAATTTTGTTAGTCCTCCCATTGATGTTAAAACTCCTTGTGCAACCTTAAAATTAAGGCACCTACACGCAAATAACCAATGGTGCGTATTTTCAACAAGTTAATTTTAGCACAAATTTTTAATAAAATCAACACTAAATTCACAATTTTTTAAAATTTTTGACAAAAAATGGCCAAAACTGGTCATTTTTTTGTTATTTTGATGATTTTGTTGTCTTTTTTGTTCCAGTTTTTGCTGGTGCTTTTTTTGCTGCTGTTTTTGTTTCTGTCTTTGGTTGCTTTTTTAATGTTGTTTTTTTCTTTGGCTCAGCTTTTGGTGCTTCTTCTTCGTTTATCATTTTTAAATAAATTCCAAAAACTTCGTCAATAATTTTGTCGTCATTAATAACAACAAGTTGTGGTTCACCCTTTTCATCTTCATCAAATCTAAAAATAATTCCTTGATCGTCGTCAACTCCATCAATTTTGTCAATTGGTTTTAAAATTGCATAAAGTTTTTCTTCAAATGGAATTAATGCGTGTTGCTCAAATCTAATTGGGTTGTCATTTTGATCATAAAGGGTTACTGGTTGATCATCATCAACATCCAAAAGTCTTTCAATTGAATTTTCTTCTTTGCTCATAATTTGTTCTCCTTTTTTACTTTCTGTCAAGGAAGCTCTGCAAAATTATTGTTGCCGCAACCTTATCAATCACCTTTTTGCGGTCTTCTCTCCTTACATCTGCTTCAATAAGCATTTTTTCAGCAGCAACAGTTGTTAGGCGCTCGTCAAGATATTCAAGTTTAACATCACAAACTTCTTGAAGTTTTTCACAAAATTCCTTGGTTTTCTCAACTCTTGGGCCCATGCTTCCATCCATGTTGATTGGAAGGCCAGCAACAACTGTGTCAACCTGCTTTTCTTTAATAAGGTTTGCTATGTGCATTAAATCAGCCTCAAGATTTTTTCTGTGATAAGTTTCAAGACCCGTCGCAAAAATTCCAAGCGGGTCACTTAAAGCAAGTCCAATTCTTGCATCACCAAAATCAAGACCAAGTTTACGCATACATTGTTCTCCTTATGAAACATAGTATAGCACAACAAAAAATTTTTGGCAAACGATTACACAAAAATTTTTAAAGTTTCAACAAAAAAAGTTAAAAAATGAAAAATTTTTAAAAAGAAAAAACAAGCCCAATTGCTTGTTTTTTGATGGCAACTCCATTCACTTTTTTCCCCACAAATGATAATTTGAGTGATTTAAATAATAGTAAAGTCATAAAAAAAGAGCCACTTTTAAGCTGACTCCTTGTCTAATTTTTTGAAATAATAATTGATTGCTTCAACCATTGCTTGTTTTGCAGTGCCCAAAATGTCACCTTTTTCTTCTGGAATTCCGCCCAAAGCTTCGTTAACCAAAGAAATGTCAAACTCCAAAACTTCGGCAATTGTTTTGCCTTCAAGCATTTGGCAAGCTTGTGATGCCACTGCCATTGCAGCAACACACCCAAAAACTTTTGCTTTTGCATCTGCAATTTTGCCATCTTCAATAACAAAGTAAAACTTTATGATGTCCCCCAAGGCTGGGTCACCACAGTAGCCTATGGCATTAGCGTTACGAATTTCACCAAGTTTTTTTTGCTCAGCAAATTTTTCCATCACTTTTTCGTTGTACATCATTATTTTTCTCCTTGACTTTTTATTTTACCAACTTGTGCCCTGGTTATTGGTGAAACTTTTCGAAGTTGTTTGATGATTTTTTCAAGTTGCTCGATAACATAATCAATTTCACTTTTTGTTGTTGATTTGCTAAGTGTAAAGCGAATTGTGCCTTGAACTAAATCTGGATTCAAGCCAATTGCCTTCAAAACATGTGATTCTTCCAAACTTCCTGAAGCACATGCTGAACCTGTTGAAACTGCAATTCCTGCCATATCTAGCATGAAAAGCAAACTTTCACCCTCAACCATTCCAAAAGAAATGCTTACATTGTTTGGAAGGCGTTGAATTGAGTGACCATTAAGGTTTGTGAGTTCGATGCGAGTTAAAACTTCTTTGATGAAGTAATTTCTGAGCATAGAAAGTTTTTTTGCGTTTGGAATAATGTCCATTGTTGCAAGTTCAACAGCTTTTCCAAAACCAACAACAAGTGGTGTGTTTGTTGTTCCTGCACGCATGTTTTTTTCTTGCTCGCCACCATTCATAAATTTTTGGATTACTGTTCCTTTTTTAAGATAAAGAGCACCAATTCCCTTTGGTCCATTTATTTTGTGTGCAGACATGCTTAATGCATCAATTCCCATTTCAACAACATCAATGTTAATTGCTCCAATTGCCTGTGTTGCATCAGTGTGGAACAAAACACCTTTTTCTTTTGCTATGTTTGCAATTGCTTGAATGTTTTGAATTGTGCCAATTTCGTTGTTTGCAGACATAATTGAAATGAGAGTTGTGTTTTTGTCAATAACATGCAAAAGTTGATCAAGGCGAACAAAACCAAATTTATCTACATCAAGGTAAGTTACCTTAAAACCTTCTTTTTCAAGTTGTTTGCAAGTTTCAAGCACGCTTGGATGCTCAATTTTGCTTGTTATAATGTGATTTCCACGCTTTGCATAAGCATAAGCAAGCCCACGAATTGCCCAGTTGTTTGCTTCTGTTGCTCCACTTGTAAAATAAATTTCACTTGGATTACAACCAATTCCTTTTGCTATTTTTGCTCTTGCCTTTTCAACTGCCGCTTTTGCTTCACGTCCAAAACTGTGAAGGCTTGATGGGTTTCCATAAACAGAATCAAAATATGGCATCATTTCTGCCAAAACTTCACTGTTGATTGGTGTTGTTGCAGCGTTGTCTAAGTAAATTTTGTTCATCTCTTAACTCCTTTGTTAAATTCTAGCTTAATTATACCATATTTTTCTATTTTTTGCAATAGTTTTTTAAAAAAAAGGAGTTTTTACTCCTTATTTAATGCTTTTGATAATTTCAAGAACTTGATCTTTTGGTTTAAAACCAATTTCACGGCCAATTTCTTGTCCATCTTTAAAAATCATTAAAGTTGGAACACTCATAATGCCAAATTTTTGAGCAAGTTCCATGTTTTCGTCAATATCAACCTTTAAAATAGTTACATTTTTTGTTTCATCTGCAACTTCTTCCAAAATTGGTCCAAGCATTTTGCAAGGTCCACACCAAGTTGCAAAAAAATCAACAATCACGGGTTTTTTGCTTTCAAGAACTTCTTTTTCAAAATCTTCTTGAGCCAAATGTTTTAATTCCATATTTTATTCTCCTTTAAATTTTTTGAAAAAATCATTTTCAGACATTTTTTCTTCTTTTCCTGTTTCAAGGTTTTTTAGTGTTATAACGCCGTTTTTAACGTCATCATCACCCACAATACAAACAAATTTTGCATTAATTTTTTCGGCAAACTTGAATTGTGCCTTAAAACTTTTTTCAACCAAATTGCTTTGAACAACAAAACCGTTTTCGCGCAATTTTTTGGCTATTTTGTAAGTTACATCAGCATTAACACTGCCAACATTCATAACATAAAAGTCTGTTTGAACAGGATTTTCTTCGGGCAAAAGTGCAACAAGACGATCTAACCCCATGCCAAAACCCAAACAAGTTACTGGTTTTTGGCCAATTTCTTCAACAAGACCATCATATCTTCCACCACCACAAACCGTTAAACTGCCACCTTTCCCGTCAAAATTTGGCTTTATGAATTCAAAAACTGTTTTGTTGTAGTAATCAAGCCCACGCACAAGGTTTGCATCCACAACAAAATCAATGCCGTTTTGCTTTAAAAGGTTTTTTACATTTTCAAAGTGCAATTTACAATCATCACACAAAAACTCTTCAAGTTTTGGCGCTGATTTCAAAATTTCTTGACAGTTTTTGCTTTTGCAATCAAGCATGCGAAGTGGATTTGTTTGCATCCTTTTTTGACAATCTTCACAAAACTTTTCTTTGTTTTGTTCTGCAAATTGCTTTAACGCGCTGTTAAATTTTGCTCGGCACTCTTTGTGACCAATTGAATTGATGTGAAGTTCAAGTCCACTAATGCCAACTTGCTTTAGCGCGTTTGAAGCCAAATCAATTAATTCAAGCTCTCCAAAAGCTGTGTCTACTCCAAAAAATTCCACGCCAAATTGTGAATGCTCACGAAATCTGCCTGATTGTGGGTTTTCATATCTAAAATTATTCACAAAATAGAAAAACTTTTGTGGCATAATGTCATTAAAAAGTCCATTTTCAACAAATGCTCTTACCACCCCGGCGGTTCCCTCTGGACGCAGTGTTACATCACGATTTCCTTTGTCTTTAAAAGAATACATTTCTTTGCTCACAATGTCACTGCTTTCACCAACACTGCGTAAAAACAAACTTGATTCTTCCAAAACGGGAGTTCGAATTTCAGTGCAACCAAAATTTTTGGCAATTGTTTTTAAAATGCTTTCCACCTTTTGCCATTTGTAAATTGTTGGAGCAAAGATGTCTCGCATTCCCTTTAGTTTTTGATACATTTTCCCCTCACTAAATAATATATTTTGACAAATCATATTGCTTGATTGTTTGCGCCAAAACACGTTTTACAAAGTCTTTTGTAACAACAACATCAGTCATTGGATGTTGTCCGCAAGCTTCAAAACTAACTTCTTCCAAAAGTGCTTCCAAAATGGTGTAAAGTCTTCTTGCTCCAATGTTTTCGTTGCTTTCATTTTCAAGTTCAGCAATTTTTGCAATTTCTTCTAGAGCATCTTTTTCAAAACTTAAGTTTATGTTGTCAACTTTCAAAAGTTCTATGTGTTGTTTTGTGATTGCATTTTTTGGTTGTGTTAAGATTTTTAAGAAATCATCTTTGGTTAAGTTGTTAAGCTCTACCCTAATTGGAAATCTACCTTGAAGCTCTGGAATAAGGTCTTCAACTTTCGACACATGAAAAGCTCCTGCTGCAATAAACAAAATAAAATCAGTTCTTATTGTTCCATATTTTGTGCTTACTGTGCATCCTTCAACAAAAGGCAAAATGTCTCTTTGAACACCTTCTCTTGAAACATCTGGGCCATTTGCCTTTCCACTGCCAATTGCAATTTTGTCGATTTCATCAATAAAAATGATTCCTTCTTGTTCAGCTCTTGCAATTCCCTCTTCATTAACACTGTCGTTGTCAATAAGTTTTGCACTTTCTTCTGCAATAATGTTTTTTCTGGCATTTTTAACAGAAAGTTTTCTCATTTTCTTTCGTTTTGGCAAAAGTCCACTAAACATTTCTGTTAGATTTGCATCAGATCCTGCACCCATAATTTCAATTGATTTTGGAGCTTCGGTTACTTCCATTTCAATAATTTCGTTGTCATGTTTGCCTTCGGCAATTTCTTTAAGCAAAACTTCTTTGTAATTTTCTGGCTCTTCGCTTTTAACCAAATTACTTTTTGCATACATAACATCACGAATCTTTTTGTTTGCAATGTCATTTGCTTGCGACTTAACTTGCTCAAACTTTTCTTCTTTTACAAGATGCACAGATGTTTCAACAAGGTCACGAATCATGCTTTCAACATCACGCCCAACATATCCAACTTCGGTGTATTTTGTTGCTTCAACTTTAACAAAAGGAGCATGAACAAGTTTTGCAAGTCTTCTGGCAATTTCAGTTTTTCCAACACCCGTTGGTCCTTTCATTAAAATATTTTTTGGAGTTACTTCTTCTCTAAGTTCCTCACTTAATTTGCTGCGTCTGTAGCGATTTCTTAAAGCAACCGCAACTGCTCTTTTTGCTGAATCCTGACCAACAATGTACTTGTCTAATTCTGCAACTATTTCTTTTGGTGTTAATTGTTCCATATTACTCCACCTCCTCAATATTTAGATGATCATTTGTGTAAATACAATATTGCCCTGCAATTTTTAAACTTTTTTCAACAATTTCTCTTGCAGACAAATCAGTGTTTTCAAGCAATGCTTTTGCTGCACCTAGCGCAAAAACACTTCCTGAGCCAATAGAAACAAAACAAAGTTTATCTTTGTTTCCAACAATCAAACTAGCTTCAACTCTTCTTAATGGTGATTCAACACTCTGCCATTCTTTTGTAAGTTCAACAACAGCACGTTCAAGATTTCCTGAAAACTTTTGAAGGTTTGAGTCAATTTTTCTAAACATTGCAAAAGCATCAGAAACAGCGCCGGCAAATCCCACAATAACTTTGTCGTTATAAATTTTTCTAACTTTTAAAACTGAGTCTTTTAATATCATGTTTCCAAGTGTTGCCTGACTGTCTCCACCCACAACGGTTTTGCCATTTCTTCTCACAGCAACAATTGTTGTTCCTTTTAATTGTTCCATAATTTTGAAATCTCCTTTAATTCATTTAATGATCTTTTTGTCATTTCTTCATGTTTTTTGTTCTTTGGCGCCTCTATTGGAGCCATTAGTCCCCAATTTATGTGCATAGGCTGAAAGTTATGTTCACTAGCACTAACAAGGTAGTTACAAAGCCCGCCAAGAGCTGTGTTTGTGCTAAATTTAAACAAATTTTTGTTGCTTAATTGTTCAAAAACAAACATGGCAACCAAAAGCCCTGAAGCAATGCTTTCAACATAACCTTCAACCCCACTGATTTGCCCCGCAAAATACACATTTTGGTTTGTTTTTAACCTAAATTTGTTATCTAAAAATTTTGGTGCATTAATGTAACTGTTTCGATGCATTGCACCATAACGCAAAAATTTTGCATTTTTTAGTGCTGGAACCAACGAAAACACACGTTTTTGTTCTGGATAAGTTAAGTTTGTTTGAAATCCAACTAAATTATACATGCTTGCTTCAAGATTTTCTTTTCGAAGTTGCAGCACGGCAAATGGTTTTTGCTGTTTAAATCCCACGGGCTTCATTGGACCAAATCTAAGCGCATCAAAATCTCGCTTTGCCATAACTTCAACAGGCAAACAACCTTCAAAATTTTTTTCTTTTTCAAAATCTTTTAACTCCACTCTTTGCGCCAAAGTTAATTCTTTCCAAAAAATTTCATATTCTTCTTTTGTTAATGGACAATTGATGTAATCTCCATCACCTTGTCCCCAACGGTCTTCCGCAAAAGTTTTTGATTTGTCAATGCTTTGGGCATCTACAATTGGCGCCAAAGCATCATAAAAATATAATCTTTGACCAATGTGTTTTTCAAGTTCTCTAGCTAAACCGTCACTTGTGAGTGGACCTGTTGCAATCACTGTAATGTCATTTGCGCCAATGGTTAACACTTCATCATGCACAACTTCAATGTTTTTGTTTGACAAAATTTTGTCTGTTACTTCTTGTGCAAATTTGTCTCTGTCAACAGCAAGAGCATCTCCTGCTGGAACTTTGCAGTTTTCGGCTGATTTTAAAACTTCACTGCCAAGTTCTTTCATTTCGGCCTTTAAAAGTCCTGATGCAAATTCAAGAGATGTGCTTTTTAGGGTGTTGCTGCAAACAAGTTCACAAAAATTTTTGTTTTTGTGTGCTGGAGACATTTTTTGTGGCTTCATGTCAAAAAGTTTTACTTTAATTCCATGTTTTGCTAGTTGCAACGCACACTCACAACCCGCAAGCCCAGCACCAACAATTTTAACTGTTTGATTGTTCATCAACAACTCCATCTTCTGTTTTTTGTTTGCGATATTCATAAAAACCACACTTGCTGTGGCAGTAAACTCGGCTTCCCTTTTTAAGCAAAATGTCGCCACATTTTGGGCACTTTTCGTCAATTGGTTGATCCCAACTTACAAAATCACATTCTGGATACCCTTTGCAACCAAAGAAAACTTTTCCTGTATGACTTGTCTTTTCTAGAATACTTTTGCCACATTTTGGACAAGTTGCAACAACTTTTTCAATGGATTTCATGTTCTTGCACTCCGGATAGTTGGAACAAGACAAAAATTCTCCATATTTACCTGTTCTAATCAGCATCTTTGCCCCACATTTGTCACAAAAAACTGGTGGATTGGGTTCTTTTGGAGGCAAAACAACATTCACTCCACCCGAATTTGTTTTAATTTCATCAATAAATCCAGCATAAAAATCACCAATAACTTTGTGCCACTCATTGTGTCCTTCGGCAATTTCGTCAAGACTTTCTTCCATGTGTGCAGTAAATTTTATGTCCATAACTTGTGGAGAAAGTTGTTTTAAAGCATCACAAACAGCAAACCCAAGTTCTGTTGGCTTAATTTGCTTCTTTTCAAACTCGGTGTACTCTCTGGAATTTAATGTTGTTATGGTTGGAACATAGGTTGCTGGCCTTCCAATGCCTTTTTCTTCCATTGTTTTTACAAGGCTTGCTTCAGTGTAACGAGCTGGTGGTTTAGTAAATTTTTGATCGGCCTTAATGCCATGATAGTCCAAAACTTCACCTTCCACAACATCTGGCAAAAGTTTTTGTTCTTCATCTTCCTTGTCTTTTACTGAATACTCTTGATAAATTGTTGTGTAACCAGGAAAAATTGGAGTTCTTCCTGTGGCTTTAAATTTGTAGCCATTTGCGTCAATTTCCATTGACACGCTGTTAAATGTTGCTGGTGTCATCTGGCTTGCCAAAAAGCGTTCGTAAATAAGTTTGTAGAGTTTGTAAATGTTTGGTTCAACCTGACTTTTTATGTTCTCTGGCAAAATTTCTAAATGAATTGGTCTGATGGCTTCGTGCGCATCTTGAGCACTTTGTTTTGTTTTAAAAACATTTGGTTTTGCTGGAACATAGTCTTTGCCATACTTTTGCATAATAAAGTCTTTTGCAATTTCTTGCATTTGTGGAGAAACACGCACAGAGTCTGTTCTGATGTAAGTGATAAGCGCTGTTTTGCCCTCACCCTTTAGCGTAACTCCTTCATACAAACTTTGAGCTGCCAAACTTGTTTGTTTTAAGTTCATTCCAAGTTTGTTTAAAGCATCTTGTTGCATTGTGCTTGTGATGTATGGCGCTGGTGGATTTGATTTTGTGACACTTTTTTTAATGTTTAAAACTTTCCACTGAGCTCCTTCAATAGCTTTCAACACTTCATCTTTTTCAACTTCACTTGAAATTTTTAGTTTTTTGTCATCTTTTTCAAACAAACTTGCATTAAATGTTGCTTGCTGATTTTGCTTTGACAAAGTTGCTGTTAAGTTCCAATACTCTTCTGGTTTAAAGTTTTGAATTTCACGTTCACGATCAACAACAAGCTGAAGAGTTACTGACTGCACACGACCAGCACTTAACTTTGGTTGAAGTTTTTTGCTGATGATTGGAGATAGTGTGTAACCCACAAGTCTATCTAACACTCTGCGTGCTTGTTGAGCATTTACCAAAGCAATGTCAATAGCCCTTGGGTTTTCAATTGCTTTTGTGATTGCATTTTTTGAAATTTCATTAAATTCAATTCTAACATTTTTGCTTGGATCAAGATTTAAAATGTAGGCAATGTGCCAACTGATTGCCTCACCCTCTCGGTCAGGGTCGGTTGCCAGAAAAATTTGCTCTGACTTTTGTGCTTTGTCTTTAAGTGATTTTACAATGGCTTTTTTGTCTGCCATAATTTCATATTTTGGTTCAAAATTATTTGATGTGTCGATTGCAAGTGTTCTCTGCGGCAAATCACGAACATGGCCTTTTGTTGCAAACACCTCATAGCCCGCACCCAAATATTTTTGTATCGTCTCTCGTTTTCCCACACCTTCGATTACAACTAACTTACTCATTAAACTCTCCTTTTGGCAAAACTTTTTGATGTGATAACATATATTGTAACACAAAAATTAAATTTTGTAAAATCATTTTACGCAAAAGTTTAGTTTTTTTTGCAAAATTCATTGCCTGGAAGGCGTTGAACAAGCCCTTTTATCTCCATTTTTACAAGCAAACTGTTTAATGCCTTTGTGTCAAGCTGTGTTTTTTGTTGTAATTCTTCAAAATGAAGACTTTCATCAGCCAAAGCGTTTACAACAATTTCCTCATCAAAACCAAGTTGAACTGACCTTTTTTGTTCGGCTTTTTGTTTCTTAAATTGTGGAAAATCACCAATAATATCGTTTGGCTCTGTGACACAACAACCTTGATAAAATTTGATTAAATTGTTTGTTCCTTTGCTTTTTGAACTGCTAACTGGCCCTGGCAAAGCAAAAATGCTGCGGCCATTGTCGTTTGCAAAAGCAACCGTGTGAAGTGAACCACTTTTTTCGCTTGCTTCTGGAACAAAAACGCCCAAACAAAGCCCAGCAATAATGCGATTGCGCTGAACAAAACTGTAGGATTTTGGCAAATAATTTGGAACATTTTCACTAATTAAAAGCCCACCTTTTTCAACAATGCTTTCAGCAAGTTTTTTGTGAATTGCTGGATAAATGTTGTTAAGCCCACCTGCAAGAACTGCTATGGTTTTTCCACCACAGTCAACAACTTGTTGCTGAGCAATGCCATCAACGCCTTCAGCAAGACCACTAACAATCACAAAACCTGCTTTGGACAGTTGTTTTGCAAAAATTTGTGTTTGTTCTTTGCCATATTTTGTGCAAAGTCTGCTTCCAACAATTGCAAGACAATCTTTTTTTAAAAGACTTTTGTCTCCTTTGCAATAAAGCACCGTTGGTGCATCAAAAATGTTTTTTAGCGGCTGAGAATAATCTTCACTTTCAATTGTGATGTAGTTAATTCCAACTTTTTTTAGCCCAAATTTGTAGTCTTCAAGCTTTGAAGTGCTAAAAATCTCATGAAGTTTTTCAATTTCTTCATCACTTAAAATCATTTTTAATGTATGTAAACGCGAAAAATTGGCCCACAAATCTTGTGATGAGCCAAATTTTCTAACCAAATCATGTTGCTTTTTGCAACTTATGCCCGCAAGGGACATTGCCAAATAACAATCTTCCATATTTTTACCTAAACTGATATTTTTTGTCTAACGACCTGTAACCAATTGCTTCAGCCAAATGTTCAACTTTTATGTTTTCACATCCATCCAAATCCGCAATTGTTCTTGCCACTTTTAATATTCTTGTGTAAGCGCGCGCACTTAAAACCAAATTTTCAAAAGCTTCTTTCATAAGATTTGAACAATCTTCATCTAAATCACAAAACTTTCTTATTTCTTGATTTGTCATTTTTGCGTTGCTAAAATGAGAACTGTCTTCAAATCTTTTTAACTGAATTTGCCTTGCCTTATTAACCCGTTTTTTAATGTCAGCACTTTTTTCTTCAACTTTGTTTTTTTGTGCCAAATCATCAAAATTTAGATCATCAACTTCAATGTGAATGTCAATTCGGTCAAGTAGTGGTCCGCTAATTTTTCCAAGATACTTTTGAATGCTTGCTTCCGAACACTTGCATTCACGTTTTCTGCTTCCATAATTGCCACAAGGGCAAGGATTCATGCTTGCAATAAGCATAAAGTTTGCTGGATACTCCACTGTAAGCAAATTTCTTGCAATGGTTATAACACCATCTTCAAGTGGTTGTCTCATTGTTTCAATTGCATTTCTTGGATACTCTGGAAGTTCGTCCAAAAACAAAATACCATTGTGTGCAAGGCTAATTTCACCCGGTTTTGCCGTTCTTCCACCACCAGTTAATGCAATTACTGTTGTTGTGTGATGTGGTGAACGAAATGGCCTTTGCCAAACAATGCCTTCATTAAGATCCAAAGTTCCTGCAATACTATGAATTTTTGTCACTTCGAGTGATTCTTCAAAAGTTAAATCTGGCATTATGGTTGGCACGCTTCTAGCAAGCATTGTTTTCCCTGCTCCAGGTGGCCCAATCATCAAAACATTGTGTCCACCAGCTGCAGCAATCTCAAGCGCTCTTTTCACTTGAGCTTGACCTTTAATGTAACAAAAATCATTCGCTTGCATTTCATCTGTCAAAAACTCATCAAATCTGTGAAGTGGCACTGGGTCAAGTTCAATTTCACCATTTAAAAACCCAACAACTTGTTTTAGACTTGAAACACCATAAACCGTAAGCCCTTCAATAAAACTTGCTTCTTTTGCGTTTTCAATTGGAACCACAATTTTTTTGTGTCCAAGTTTGCGAGCAGTGATTAGAGCTGGCAAAACGCCATTAACTTTTCTGATGCTGCCATCAAGTGAAAGTTCACCAACAAAAGTAAATTCATCAAGTTTTTCACAAACAATTTCTTCCGAACAAACCAAAAGTGCAACGGCAATTGGAAGGTCATAAATTGGTCCTTCTTTTTTTAAATCAGCTGGCGCCAAATTTACTGTTATTTTTGTTATAGGAAATTTTAAATTGCTGTTTTTTATGGCACTTCTAACACGCTCTTTGCTTTCCTTTATGGTTGCGTCAGGAAGCCCCACTGTTTCAAATTTTGGCAAACCTTTGTTAAGGTCTGCTTCCACCAACACTTCATAACCTTGAATTCCAAACAATCCCAAACTTTTTATTTTTGCTAACATAAATTTTTCTTCCTTTTTGTGTTTATATAACAAAATATACACCCAAATTTTTTAAATGTCAAGCATTTTTAGAAAATTTGTTCGAAATTTTTAAAAAATAAAAAAATGCCCTAACTTTGGCACTTTTTTTTACTTGCGATTACGCTTTCTTGCAGCTTCTCTCTTCTTTTTGCGTTGAACGCTTGGCTTTTCATAAGCTTCTTTTTTACGAAGGTCGCCGATGATGCCATCTTTTTGGCATTTACGCTTAAAACGCTTTAATGCGCTGTCGATGCTTTCATCTTTTCCAACTACAACCATTGTCATCTGTTTCTCACCACCTTCTTGTTTAGTATTGTTATAATATTAACACAAAACAAAAAATATGTCAATAATTTTTTGACAATTTTTACAAAAAAATGATTTTTTGCTAATTTTACATTTTTTAAACATTTTTAATCTTTGTAATGACTGTATTTGCACTTTAAGGCATATTGACTTTTTGGGCGTTTTGTGTTATAATAATACCAGGTAAAAGTTAAGGAGAAAATGAAAAATGAC
>CAMVKM010000014.1 GCA_947168085.1 uncultured Clostridia bacterium
TTTGCGTTACAAAAAGTGGTGGAACATTAGAAACACTGGTGCAACTTTCAATAGTAACTGAAAGACTAAAAGAACAAAATCAAGATTTAAGCAAGAATCTTTGTGTTATCACAGCACACAAAGGCAGTAAACTTTCAAATTGGGCAAAAGCAAACAACATAAAAACATTTTGGTTTTCAGATGATTTAAGCGGAAGATTTTCGGTTCTTTCTGCGGTGGGGCTTTTGCCGGCAGCATCAGTTGGTGTTGACATTAAAAAGCTTTTAAGGGGAGCAAAAGCAATGATTGACAGATGCTCAGTTAAAGACATTGAAAAAAACCCAGCATTAAAGGCTGCATTAATTCAAAAGATTTGTGTTGAAAAAGGGTTAAATGTGGCATACCTCATGCCATATGCCGATTCTTTAAAAGTGTTTGCTTCTTGGTGGTGTCAACTTTGGGCTGAAAGTTTGGGAAAATGCATAGACAACGGAAAAACACAAAAATATTTTGGACAAACAACTGTAAGCGCTTTGGGAACAGTTGACCAACACAGTCAGCTTCAACTTTGTTTGGAAGGCATTTATGACAAAACCATAACTTTTTTAACTGTTAAAAACTTTAAAAAAGACAAAAAAATTCCACAACTTGAAAATGGTTTTCTTGATGACTATCTTGTTGGACAAAATTTGTCAGCAATTTGCAATGCTTCACAAGCTGCAACCGAAAAAGCTTTGTTTGAACAAAACAGGGTAAGTCAAAACATAATTTTGGAAAAAGTTGATGAATTTTCTATGGGGCAACTTTTTATGTTTTTCATGCTTGAAACCATGTTTTTGGGTGCAATGTTTGGTTTTGACAAAGAAACATATGAACAACCAAGTGTTGAACTAATTAAACGCAACATAAAAACAATTTTAAAATAAAAAAAGGATGTATAAAATACATCTTTTTTTTAAACCTTTTTAATTAAATCTTCAATCATAATGTGACCATCTTCTTCAAAAGAATAGGTTTTGTTTCCACAAACAATAAGATGATCGGCAAGTTTTATGTTTGAAAGATTTAGAATTTTCGCAAGTTTTGCGGTAAAAATAATATCAGCATCACTTGGTTTCATTTTTCCATCTGGATGATTGTGTGCAAGATAAATGTATTTTGAATGATTTTCTGTGGCTCTTGCTAAAACATATCCTAGATCGATGTTTTCACAAGAATCATAGCCTTGACCAATCAAAACTGCTTTTTTTAGTTTTCCAATTTTTGAAATGCAAAACATAAAAAGTTTTTCTGTTTTAAGCCCAAACAAATACTGTTTTGCCATTTTAGCGCAAAGTTCTTTTGTGTCCATTTGTGGGTCAAAAGTTTTTGTGTTTTCAATGTTGTAAAAATTCATTATTTTTGGAAGTAGCACAATTTTTTCAGCACTGGTTTGGCTTAAACCTTTAACTTCCACAAGGTCTGAAATGTTTGCGTTTAAAACATTTGAAAAATTTCCAAATTTTTTGATTAAACGAGCAGACAAGTCGTTAAGATCACCACGATTGAAAATATACTGAAGCACAAGTTCCATCATTTCACGATCAGTAATGTTGGTTGTTGGTGTTTCAATCATGCGTTTTCTAAACCGCTCCCAATGTCCTGAATGTAAATTGTCGTCCATAAATTTTTCTTCTTTTATTATTTTTTTGGAATTATTTTTTCTTTTCCACCCATGTATGGTCTTAATGCAACAGGAATTCTTAAACTTCCATCAGCGTCAAGGTTGTTTTCAAGAAAGGCAACAAGCCCGCGTGGTGTTGCAAGCACGGTGTTGTTTAATGTTGAAGCAAAGTAATTTCCATCTTTTCCTTTAATTTTTATGCCAAGTCTTCTTGCTTGGGCGTCTCCCAAAGTTGAACAAGAACCAACTTCAAAATATTTCTTTTGTCTTGGGCTCCAAGCTTCCACATCGCAAGATTTAACTTTAAGGTCGGCAAGGTCGCCACTGCAACATTCAAGGGTTCTTACTGGAATGTCCAAACTTCTAAAGAATTTAACAGTAAGTGACCACATTTTGTCATACCATTTCATTGCATCTTCTGGTTTGCAGATTACAATCATTTCTTCTTTTTCAAATTGGTGAACACGATAAAGTCCACGTTCTTCAATTCCGTGAGCGCCTTTTTCTTTTCTAAAACATGGAGAATATGATGTTAAACAAATTGGCAAACTTTCTTCAGGAATGTGTTGTCCCTTAAATCTTCCAATCATTGAATGTTCACTTGTTCCAATTAAAAACAAATCTTCGTTTTCAATTTTGTACATCATGCTGTCCATTTCTTCAAAACTCATAACACCTTTAACAACGTCAGAGCGAATTAAAAATGGTGGAATGCAGTATTCAAAACCTTCGTCAATCATAAAATCTCTTGCGTATGACAGCATTGCCGAGTGAATTCTTGCAATGTCGCCAACCAAAAAGTAAAATCCATTTCCAGAAGTTCTTGCTGCGGCTTCTTTGTCAAGGCCACAAAAACTTTCACAAATGTCAGCGTTGTAAGGGATTTCGTAGTTTGGAACAAAAGGCTCGCCAAATTTTTCAATTTCAACGTTTTTGCTGTCGTCTTCACCAATAGGAACGCTTGGATCCATAATGTTTGGAATCACCATCATGCGTTCTTTAATTTTTGCGTTTAGGTCATCAAGAACTTTTTCATTTTCTTCAATTTGTTTGTTTGTGTCTGCCATTTGGGCTTTTAGTTTGTTTGCTTCTTCAATGTTTTTTTCTCGCATCAAAAGTCCAATTTTGTCACTTGTTGTGTTTCTAAAATTTCTCAAATTTTCCACAACTTGAGTAATTTTTCTGGCTTGCTCATCAAACTCTTTAACTTCATCAACAAAAACCAGTTTTTTGTCCTGAAACTTTTTTCTAATGTTTTCTTTAACAAGTTCTGGGTTTGTTCTAATTAAATTTATATCAATCATGTTAAACTCCTAATTAAAATTTCAAAAGCTTTAAAATTTCATCTTTGTTTAGTGCTGTTAAAAACAAGTAAAGGCGTGGTCCTTTTTCTTTTCCAATCAAAAGGTTGTAAACCACTTCAAAAAATCTTTTTTGCTTTGCTTTGTCTTGTTCGCCATTTTGTTTTGGAATTTCATACAAAAGTGTTTGCATTTCTTCAGCTGTCATGTCTTTTTCTTCAATTGCTTTTGCAAGTTTTTCAATCCAATCTTTTTCTTCAGCTGTCATTGTTTCAAAAAATGCATCATTTTTGTTTTCCAAAAGTTTTACAATTTGTTCTGGGCAATATGTTTTTAGCCAGTGAGTGATTTTTTCAAATCTTGGTTTAATTTGTTCTTTTGTAAAGTTTTGACCAATTTTGTGGAAAAGCTCTGTTAGCATGTCAAGGTCAAAGTTTACAATTGGTGCAAATGAGGCAATAAGGCTTGCATCAACTGGAACAAATGTGCTTTCATCGGTTGAAGATAGTGCAAGTTCCATAATGCGTTTTACCATTTCATCACAAGTTCCATCTTTGTAGCTTTTGTACATTCTGTCAAATTCGTGATAGGTTTTAAGCACATCGGCATCCAAAGCAATGTCAAAACTGCGTTCTGGTAAAAATCTTGTAAACATCCAAAGTAAAACAGCTGGTTCATAAACTTTTAAAAGTGTTGCTGGTGACATGTCGGTTCCAGAACTTGAACTAATCTTTTTTGTTTGTCCTTTTAGGTTAATAAAGTCATACATGCGATAGGTTGGTGGTTCAATTCCAAAAATCTTTTTTGCAATAACTGACGACACTTGATAACTTCCACCTTGACTAGAGTGGTCACGTCCACCAGGTTCAAACAAAACGCCTTCTTCACGCCAACGCATTGGCCAGTCAACTTTCCAAACAAGTTTTATGCAAAAATCTTTTGTCACATCAATTTGACCACAGTAACCACATTTGCAAGTGTAGTCCAAAAGTTTGCAATCTTCAGAAACTTTTGTAACTTTTGTGCTGTCATGGCCACATTTTTGGCAGTAAACTTCAATTGGAACATATTTTTCTCGGTCTTCGTTGTTTGCTTCTTGAGTTTTAAAACTCATCATAATGTCATAAATTTCTTTTCTTTTTTCAAGTGCCTTTAAAATTCCAGGAACATATCGTCCAGATTTGTATTCTTTTGATTGAAAAATAAATTCGGCTTCAATTCCAACATCTTTAAGAGCATCAATTAATGGTTTTTCAAAATGTTCTTCATAACTGTTTTCAGTTCCAAAAGGGTCAGGAATTTCACTGTAAGGCATTCCAATATATTTTTCATCAAGTGGAATTCCGGTCGCAATTTTTCTAAGTCTATCAAAAGAATCCCAACTGTAAATAAATCTAACATCTTTTCCAAGGTCTTTTAATCCTTTTGCAACAAAAAAAGCTGTTACGATTTCTCTAAAATTTCCAATGTGAACAACCCCAGATGGACTAATTCCACAAGCACAAGTAAAAACTTGTGTGTTTGGGTGTTTTTCAATTAATTGTTGTGCAATTTCATCTGCCCAATGCATAATAATTTTCTCCTTTAAATTTCATACAAGTTATATTTTACATTTTATTTTACGAAAAGTCAAGATAATTTCAGGTTTAAACCCAAGTTGTTTTTAATATGTTTGATTAAATTGTAGAACAAATTTTCTAAAAAGTCAAGTATTTTTAAAAATTTTTTAAAAAAGTGTTTTCAAATCAAAATATTTGTGTTACAATATACAACAAAACACGGAGGCTGAAATTGAACAGAAAAGAATTTGGCGGATATGCAAAAAAATATGGCATTGCAGTTTTGTGTGCAATTCCAGTTTTGATTGCACTAGACATTTGGCTTTTGCCAAAGTTTGGAAATGTTTGGATAATTGTGTTTGACTGTGTTTTGATTTTGCTTGCTTTTGCGTTAACACTTTTCTTTTCAAAACTTTGGAGTGAACACATAACAAAAAAACGCACAGAGTTTTTAAACAAAAAAGAAGCAGAAAAGCGAAAACAACTTGTTGAGCAAGCGCAAGAACGAGAACCTGAGCAAAAATCAGAAAAAATTTGGCAAAAACAAAAAAAGAATTATCCACAACACAAACGCAAAAAATAAAAAAGGCAAGGAGAGTAACTTATGGACGAAAAATTTATGGAAAAGCAAAAAGAAAATGCAAAAAAAGCAAAAATTAGTGCTAGACGCATGCCACATCGTCTTGAATCGGAACAAGCGCTTTTGGGTTGTGTTTTGATTGACAAAGATGCTCCTGTTACAATTTTAAATGAAGTTACATCAAATGATTTTTATGGAGAATCACACCAACACATTTTTGATGCAATGCAAAGTTTGTTTATTCAAGGAAAAAACATTGATTATGTTAGTCTTGCCGATGAACTTGAAAGCAAGGGGCTTTTGGAAGCTGTTGGCGGAATTTCTTACATTTCAAGCCTTACAAACATTGTTCCAAGTGCTGCTGATTTTAAGCAATACATGGACATAGTAAAGCGTAATTCAACAGCCAGAAGATTAATTTCAGCAAGTCAAGACATTATTGACAAAGTTTTTGAAACAGATGGAACAGAAGATGTTTTGACTATGGCAGAAGCCAAAATTTATGCTATTGCCGAAAAAAATGACAAAAGCAAACTAGAGCCAATCAAAGAAAGCCTTGGTGATGTTGTCGAAAAATTTAGAAAACTTGTAAAAGATCCAGAATCATTGCAAGGAATTCCAACAGGATTTGTTGGCCTTGACAAACTTTTAAATGGACTTCAAAAAAGTGACTTAATCTTTTTAGCTGCTCGCCCTGGTATGGGAAAAACTTCGCTTGCCATGAACATTGCAATGCATGTTGCAATCGAAGAACACAAAACTTGTGCAATCTTTTCTTTGGAAATGCCTAGTGTTCAACTTGCACAACGTGCACTTTGTTCTGTTGCAAATGTTAGCATGGAAAAAGCATTAAGGGCACAATTAACCGAAACAGAATGGCGAAAACTTTTTGATGCAGTAACAAAAATGAGTGAGGCAAATATTTTTATTGATGACTCAAGCCTTAACACTCCAGCAGGCATTTTAAGCAAATGTCGAAGGCTTAAACGAGAGAAGGGCCTTGATTTTGTTATGATTGACTATCTTCAGCTTATGACCATGGGAAAACATGTTGAAAGCCGTCAAAACGAAGTTAGTGAAATTTCAAGAAATCTCAAAATTCTTGCAAAAGAACTTGATGTTCCAGTTTTGGTGTTAAGTCAGCTTAACCGTCAAATTGACACCAGAAAGGGTGCGGAACACAAACCAGTGTTTAGTGACCTTCGTGAATCTGGTTCTATTGAACAAGATGCCGACATCATTTTGTTTATCTATGAAAGAGACACAGCGCAAGAAACCGAAATTAAGAAAGATGGAATAAGAATGCTTTCTGTTGCAAAACACAGAAATGGACCAACAGGAGACATTGAACTTTTCTGGCAAGGCGACACAACAACTTTCCACAACACAAATCGTGCTTCAAATTTTGCTAGTCTTGAACAAACACTTCCAAAACTAAAACCAAATGAACAAGGTTTAGACAATGCAACAGCCGAAGAAATCATTCCAACCGAAGATTACAAAAATCTTGTTCCACCAATGGAAGATGGAGCAAGTTTTGAAGATGCTGCCGAAGTTTTGGATCAAATTTTTGAACTTGATGATGAAGAATAATCAAAAAGGTCTTTACAAACAAAATTTTTTGTGTTATAATACAAGTGAAATAGGTAAAGGAGAAAAAATTTTATGACAAACAACAAAAAAAATTTAAAACAAATTGCAATGACAGATTTTTCAAAAGATATTTGCAAAATTGCGATAAAAAGTGGTTGGCAACCTCTTGGTGAAAAAAATGGAATTATTATGTTTGTGGTAAATCTAAAAGATATAACTGAGATTGTTTCTCCAAACAAAGACAAAACAGTAGAAAGTAAATCAGTGATGGTTGTAGATCCAAAGTTGTCTAGTTGTGGTTTTGAATTAATGGATTTAAAAAACAAAAAAGCATTTTGTGAAAAATTAACCTTTCCACTAATGAAAACAGAAAAATCAGCAAAGGCTAAAAAGATTATTGCGCAAGCAAATGAAGACATGACCAAAGGTGATTTTGCTGCTGCTGAAAAATTTGTTGAAATGATAGATGCAGGCAATTCTGCTTTAGCTCAAAAAGTTAAGGCTGGATTAAATCTTCTTGAAGCCGTTGCTCCAAAAACGCTTGAACAGCAGATTGTTGAAGCAAGTCAAACAAGAAAAAACAAAACAACAAAAACAAAAACAGCCCCAGAAAAAACATTTTAATATTATAAAAAGAAAAAAGAGTTCATTTTGTGAACCCTTTTTTGTTTTAAAATTGCATGATTACAAAAAAACAAAAATGTAAAAAATTTTTAATTATGCAAAATTTTGCTGGGTTTATGCATAAAAGAGTGTGTGAAATTGGGTATTTCACGAAATAAAAAAAATGTCAAATCAATTTTGCAAAATTTTTAAAGTTTGTGCAAACTATACAAAGTTTTAAAAACTACATATTGTGTTGTTAAAATTTTGTTGACACAACATATTGTGATTTGGTATAGTAAGATCAGTTTTTGAAAAATCTAGGCAAAAACAAAAAAGGAGAGACAAAAATGATAGTTCAAATAATAAAACGTGATGGAAGAATTGACGATTTTGACATTTTAAAGATTGAAAAAGCAATTGAAAAGGCAATGAATGCCATTGGAAGCCAGGAGATTGAAGATTGCAAAAAATTAGCAAATCTTGTGGAACAAAAAATTGAAGAAAATTTTCAAGAAAAAGTTCCAGATGTTGAAGCTGTTCAAGACCTTGTTGAAAAAGTTTTAATGGAAAATGGCTATAATGATGTTGCAAAGGAATATATATTGTATAGAGCAAAACGTTCAAAAGTTCGCGACATGAAAACAAGCCTTATGAAAATTTATGATGAAATCACAACAAAGGATGCTGAAGACAGTGACACAAAACGTGAAAATGCCAATGTTGATGGTGACACAGCAATGGGAACAATGCTTAAGTTTGGTTCAGAAGGAGCAAAAGATTACTTTACAAAATACATTTTAACTCCAGAACAAGCAAAAGCACATCAATCTGGTGACATACACATTCACGATTTTGATTTTTATACACTTACTGAAACATGCTGTCAAATTGACATAGCAAAATTGTTTAAAGGTGGTTTTTCAACAGGGCATGGTCATCTTCGTGAACCAAATGACATAAGAACCTACAGTGCTTTGGCTTGTATTGCAATTCAGGCAAACCAAAATGATCAACATGGTGGACAAAGCATTCCAAACTTTGATTATGGAATGGCACCAGGAATCACAAAAACTTACAAGAAAAATTACATAAAAAACTTTGCAAAAGCCTATGAACTTGTTGTTCAAGGAAAACTTTGTTTTGATGACATAAAACAAATTATTAAAAACATTGAAAAAACAACAGGAACATTCCCAAAACTTGTGCAAGATGACAAATATGATGTTTATGAACGCCAAGCTTTTAAAAAGGTTAAAGAAGATGATTTTCGTCGCATTAAACTTTTTGCCATTAACTATGCTGGCCGTGAAACAGACAACGATTGTTATCAAGCAATGGAAGCTTTTGTTCACAACCTTAACACAATGCACAGCCGTGCTGGAGCCCAAGTGCCATTTTCTTCAATCAACTTTGGTTTAGACACAAGTCCAGAAGGAAGAATGGTTATAAAAAATTTGTTGCTTGCAGTTGATGCTGGTCTTGGTAATGGTGAAACTCCAATTTTCCCAATAAGCATTTTCAGGGTAAAAGAAGGAATTTCATTTAACAAAGGTGATCCAAACTATGATTTGTTTAAACTTGCCATAAAAGTTAGTGCAAAAAGATTGTTTCCAAACTTTTCATTTCTTGACGCTCCATACAATTTGCAGTATTACAAACCAGGTCATCCAGAAACAGAAGTTTCTTACATGGGGTGCCGCACTAGAGTTTTGGCAAATGTTCATGATCCAAGCCGTGAAATTACATTTGGCCGTGGAAACTTAAGCTTTACATCAATCAACCTTCCACGCCTTGCGATTGAAGCAAAAGGAGACCAAAACAAGTTTTTTGCAAGTTTAAATGACAAACTTGAGCTTGTAAGTCGTCAACTTCTTGACCGTCTTGCAATTCAATCAAAGAAAAAAGTTAAAAACTATCCTTTCCTTATGGGACAAGGTGTTTGGATTGATAGTGACAAGCTTGGTCCAAATGATGAAGTTGGAGAAGTTTTAAAACATGGAACACTAACGGTTGGATTTATTGGTCTTGCCGAAACTTTGGTTGCTCTTCTTGGAAAACACCATGGACAAAGTGAAGAAGCTCAAAAATTAGGACTTAAAATTGTTAAATTTATGCGTGATTTTGTAGATAAAAAAGCGCAAGAAACAAAACTTAACTTTAGTCTTATTGCAACACCTGCCGAAGGTCTTTCTGGTCGTTTTGTTCGTTTGGACAAAAAACGTTATGGAATTTTGCCTGGAATCACTGACCGTGAATACTACACAAACAGTTTTCATGTTCCAGTTTACTACTCAATTAATGCTTTTGACAAAATCAAAATTGAAGGACCATATCACGCTCTTACAAATGGTGGACACATCACTTATGTTGAACTTGATGGTGACACATGTAACAACTTAGATGCTTTTGAAAAAATTATCCGTCAAATGAAGGAAAGTGGAATTGGTTATGGTTCAGTTAATCACCCAGTAGACCGTGACCCAGTTTGTGGTTATCGTGGAATTATAGGAGCAACATGTCCAAAATGTGGAAGAAAAGACCATTCAAATGGAATTGGTTTTGAACGTATTAGAAGAATAACTGGTTATTTGGTTGGAACTTTAGATCGTTTTAACGATGCAAAACGTGCGGAAGAAAGTCAAAGGGTAAAACACAATGTCTAGTTTAAAAGTTGCTGGAATTGAAAATGATTCCATAACTGATGGACCAGGTTTAAGACTTACACTTTTTGTTCAAGGGTGCCCAAGGTCTTGCCCAGGATGCCACAACCCTCAAACTCAGTGTTTTGAAGGTGGTGTGGTTATGTCAACCGAACAAATTTTTGCAAAAATAAATTCAAATCCACTTTTAGATGGTGTTACATTTAGTGGTGGAGAGCCTTTTGTGTGGGCAAAAGAGCTTGTTCCATTGGCAGAACAAATCAAAGAAAAAAAACTTAATCTTGCTGTTTACACGGGCTATGTGTTTGAAGAACTAAAAAAAGTTCCAAATGCATTAAAACTTTTGGAGTTTGTTGACACTTTGATTGATGGTCCATTTGTTCAAGAAAAAAGGGATTATCGTTTAAAATTTAAAGGTTCAACCAATCAACGCATTATTGACGTGCAAAAAACATTAAAATCAGGCAAAGTTGTGCTTGATGAAACAGAAAAATGGAATTAAAATTGTTATTTTGAAATTAGAAGGATAAAAAAACACCATAAAAATCACATGGTGTTTTTTTGTGTTAAAATATTAAAAGTTTTTAATGCATTTTTAATGCACAAATCAGTTGCCAAATGCCAAGAGCGGGAAGCATCCAAATCAAAAAGTAAGGAAAAAGAATTCCAAAATAGGCAAACAAAATTCCAAACCAAGCAGTTGAAAGTGCTCCAACAGCAACAAAGTTAAAAAGTGCTAAAATCATCCAAAAAAATGCTTTTGCAACAACATAGCTTGTTGTTTTGCTTTGTTTTGCTTTTCTTTCTAAGATTAAAAACAAAAATCCAATCAAAAACAGGGCTGCGCCAACACCAAAAAACACATAAAGAAGTGTTTGTGAAAACCAATACAAAATTTCAGTGTTTATGCCCAAACAAAAAAGCACAAAATTAAGTGAATACATTGCCAAAGGAAAACTGCAAACGGCAATAGAAAGTTTAAAAAACAAATTGCTAAGTCCTTTCCAAACAAAAATTGCCAAGACATTAAACAGGAAAACAGCAAAAACTATGCCATGGATTGTTCCTTGAATGTAGGGTTTTGCGCCACTATCAAACACTTTTTCAACAAATTCACGCCACTGCACCATGTCAGTATTATATCCAAGCTGTAAAAAACTTGGAAAAGTAAAAACGATTACAACAATTGCCAAAACAAATTGCAAAATTGCACCTGTTTTGTATAATTTTTTTAATGCTAAATTGCTCATAAAAAATCTTCCTTTTTTTATATTTTACCAAAAATAAAAATTTAACACAACTAAATTCAAAAAAAATGTTAAAATATTTGGTAATTTTTTAAAAAAAGTTGACAATTTTTTTCAAAAAATGTATCATATGGCTATACTATAATAAAAGGAAGGTTCAAATTATGGGACTATTTAGCAAAATGAAAAGACAACTTTTGGAAGTTATTGAATGGAAGGATTCAAGCAAAGACACTCTTGTTTACCGTTTTCCATTAACAGACAGAGATGAAATTATGAACAGTTCAACCCTTGTTGTAAGGCCAAGCCAAGTTGCACTTTTTATTCACAAAGGGCAAATTGCAGATGTTTTTGCGCCAGGCACTTACAGTTTGGCAACCGAAAACATTCCATTTTTAACAAAATTGCTTTCACTTCCAACAGGTTTCAACTCAAAAATTAAGGCAGAAATTTATTTTGTTAACACAAAACAATTTGTAGGACTTAAGTGGGGAACGCAAAACCCAATTATGATGCGTGATGCTGATTTTGGAAATGTTAGAATCAGAGCTTTTGGTGTTTATGGTTTTAAAGTTGACAATGCAAAAGTTTTTATGGAAGAAGTTTTTGGAACAAACGAGGTGTTTACAGTAAGCGGAATTGAATCACAAATCCGTTCAATTTTGGTTCAAGGTTTTTCAGATGCTGTTGCTGAAAGCAAAATTTCTGCTCTTGATTTGGCTGCAAACTATCAAGAATTTTCAAAACAAATTTTGGATTGCAGTCAAGAAGGGTTAGGCAAAATTGGATTAAAATTAACAAGCATGGTGCTTGAAAACATTTCTCTTCCAGATGAAGTTGAAAAAGCTTTGGACGAACGCACAAAACTTGGAATTATGGAAGACAAAATGGGCACATTTACGCAATATCAAGCAGCGCAAGCAATGCGTGATGCAGCACAAAATCCAAGTGGAGGAAATTTTGCCAGCATGGGTGTAGGCCTTGGCGCTGGAGTTGCCATGGGGCAAACATTTGCTGGAGCTTTGGCAACCGAAAACAAACCACGAGAAGTTCAAAACACTTGCATCAAATGTCATGCAAAACTAAAGGCAAATGCAAAATTCTGCCCTGAATGTGGTGCAAAGCAAACAATGGAATGTCCAAAATGTGGTGCAACCATAACAGCAAAAGACAAATTTTGTCCTGACTGTGGACAATCACTTAAAAACACTTGTCCAAAATGTGGCTCAGAGTTAAAAGAAGGCGCAAAGTTTTGCCCAGAATGTGGAGAAAAAATAGCTAATGGAAACTAACAAAAGACTTGATTCAGTTTTTCAAAAATGCCCAAATTGTGGCGGTGGAATGAATTTTGATCCAAATTCTCAAAACTTGTTTTGTGAGCATTGTGCAAGCACAAAAGATTTTGAAAAATCAAAAGATTACAAAAAGCACCCAATTTCAGAAAAACCAACACAAAACAAGGCTTATGATGAGTGGAAACAAGAAAACAAAACAATTCATTGTAAGACCTGTGGTGCTGAAATTATTTTGCACAAATTAGAATATTCTCAAAAATGTCCATATTGCAACAGTTCTTATGTAACAGAAGGCAAAACATTGCCATCTTTTGTTCCTGATTCAATCATTCCATTTCAGTTTAATGAACAAAAAGCTGTTGAAATTTTTAAACAAAAGGTTAAGAAAAAGTTTTATGTTCCAAGACCTTTCAAAAAAAATGCAACAGCAGAAAACATTGTGGGAATTTACGTTCCATCATTTTCATTTGATGCATTAACAAAATCACAATACCAAGGCGTTTTGGAAGAAAGTTATCGTGATGCAGATGGTCACACTCATTTTCGAAGATTTTCGATTTCGGGAACAAAAAACATGCGTCATGAGGATCTTTTGGTTGAAAGCAGTTCACTCATAAATCAAACTGAACTTAAGGGAATTTTGCCTTATGACATGAGTGGAGCCTACAAATTTTCAGAAAATTTCATACTAGGTTATGTTGTTGAACATTTTGCTCAAACTTTTGACAGTTGTTATGATGATGCAAAAAAGGCAATGGAAAAACAAATAAAATCTTCAATTTTAAGAAATTACAGTTACACATCTGAAATTTCATTTTCAATGACAACAAATTATTCTGATGAAAAGTATGCTTATCGTCTTGTTCCGATGTATCAATTGGGTTTTGTTTACAAAAACAAACCATATGTTGTTCAAATGAATGGGCAAACAGGAAAAATTGGTGGAAAAATGCCAGTTAGTGGACTAAAAGTGTTTTTTACAGTTTTGTTTTGGATTGTGATTATTGCAGGAATTGTTGTTCTTTCAAATTTTTGCTAAATTAAAATAAAAAATTAAATGGGAGAAATGTTATGAATAAAAATAAAAATATTTTAAAAAGAGGAAAAGCGGCTCTTTTAACAATTAGCATTATTTTGATGATTGTTGCCATAGGGCTTTCTGTTGTTGGTGTGATTTTGTCAATCCGTGGTTTTTTAATGATTGGAACGCCTGATGTTAACATCACAATTATGATTTTGTATATTGTGTTTGGGCTTTTGATGGCTGTTTTGGGTGTTGTTGGTTTTTGCGCGGCTTTTGTTATGATTTGGACAGGTGCTGTGATGAAAACAAATCTTGGAAACACAAAAGATTATGTTATTCCAGCAGGCACATTAAACATGATTAAATGTCAAAATTGTGGAACAGAAGTAAAACCAAACGAAAAAATTTGTGGCAAATGTGGTCACAGCCTTGAAAAAACAAAAGATTGCAAAAATTGTGGAGCAAAAAATGATGCTTCCAGAAAATTTTGTGATGAATGTGGAAAAGAACTTTAAACAAAAAAAGAATGCGTAGAGCATTCTTTTTTTATGACAAATTTAATTTTTAATTTAAAAAATGAAAAAAGCACAACAAATTTTTGCATATAACAAAAAAATTTTTAAATTGGGGGCGTTTTTTGTTTGCTTTTTTTTATTATTATGCTATAATAATAAATACAAAAAATGTTATAATCTTACATAAAGTTTGAAAATGTGCAAATTATAATAAAAAAAGGGGGAGAACATAGCAGTATGAACAAAGCATTAAAATTATGTAGCATAATTCCATTGTTTTTTGTTTTTTGTTTGTTTTGCTTTGGCTTGTCGTTTCAACGAACATCAGCCAGCGCAAAAACAGATGATTTTGAAGCTTTTTCACAAAGTTTTTACACAATGATGCAAAATGCAGACAACAACTATGTTGACCCAATTTACATAAATCTTGACCATGATGCAAGTTTAATGAGCCAAACTTACATGATTGATGTTGCAACATTTTCTGAAATTGCTGATGTTGAAGTTTTGGATTGTGGTGATGGCGTTGAAATTTGTAATGATTTTGCAAGTTTAAATCTTGCTGAAGAAAACGGAACATTAACATTGTCTCAAAAATCACAAGCACTTAAAAACACAGCGCTTTATGACAATGGAGTGTTGTATCTTCCTTTGGAAGAAGTTGCAACAAATCTTGGTTACAACGTTGACATAAACAAAGACATTGCAACTTTAACAAGACCTTATCAAACAAAGCGTGTTGTGGTTGAAACAAATCAAAAAGTAAACAGTTTTGATGCAAGTTTTGTTGCGGAAGGATACAATGGACTTCACATTTTTCAGTATAAAACAGAATCTGAAACAAAAGATGCTTTTGAATTTTTGACAAAAACTTACAAAGATGCTTTGGTTTATCTTGACAGCGTTGTTTGTTTGGATGATGCTCAACTTAACGGAAAAACTGATGATTTTTCATACACAACTTGGGGCGCTCAAGCAACAGGGGTTAAAGAGTATTCAACTTATCTTTTGGGAAGTGAACTAGAAAAAAACCTTCCAGAAGTTGTTGTTGCTGTTTTAGATACAGGAATTGACACTGACCACCCATGGTTTGAAAACAGAATCAAAGAAGGTGGAAGGTCTTACTACTCAAACAGCCCAGTGTCAAGTTATGAAGATGACAACGGACATGGAACACATGTTGCAGGAACCATTGTTGATATGACACTTAAAAATGTTAAAATTTTGCCAATAAAAGTTTTGGGTTCAGATGGTTATGGCAGCAGTGTAAACATTAGATATGCTCTTGAGTATGTTATAAATCAAAAAAATGCAGGGCAAAATATTGTTGCAATAAACATGAGTTTTGGCAGTGAAAGTGCTGTTGGTGGAAGTGAACAAAAGGCCTACAAAACAATTTTGGATAACGCTTATCAAAAAGGCATTCTTTGTGTTGCGGCCGCTGGGAATGACCACAAAGATGCTTCAGCGCAATCACCAGCAAATGTTCCAATTGTAATCACCGTTTCAGCAGTTAAATTAAATTCAAACAATCAAGTTTATGAATTTGATTCGGCTTACTCAAACTATGGCGCTTATGTTGACTTCTGTGCGCCAGGAACATCAATTGAAAGTGCAAGAAAAGGTGGGGGAACAACCACAATGAGTGGAACATCAATGGCAGCCCCTCACATCAGTGCCATTATTGCACTACTTTACTCAGACACAAAAGAAGAAAATTTAACTCCAACAAGCATTGAAAACAAATTAAAAGAATTTTCAATCGATCTTGGCGAAACAGGTTGGGATCAATACTATGGTTACGGTTTGCCAGACATTCGATGTGCTCACAGTTCTACTGTGAAAGATGTTGAATTTAGCACATATGAAACGCAAGTGCCTTCAAGTTTTTATTTGACTCTTAGTCATCAAAATCTTGCCGCACAAATTTACTACACCTTAGATGGAACAGAGCCATCACAGACAAATGGAACTCTTTATGAAAGTCCAATTTTCATAGACAAAACAACTGTTGTTAAGGCTGTTGCTGTTGTTTTAGATGAATTTGATGAAGCTGTTTCAAGTTTTGTAAAAACAATGACATACATTGTTGACAATCAAGATTTTGATTACAATTTTGTTGTTGAAAACGGTGTGATAAAATCTTATGAGGGGAATTTTCAAACTTTAAAAATTGCATCACAAATAAATGGCCAAACAGTAACAAAAATTGGACCAAATGCTTTTTCTTCGAGTGGATGTAGTATTATTTATTTGCCAGAAACAGTAACAGAAATTGAATCAAATGCCTTTGAAAACATGACATCTTTAACTGAAATTTTTGCTCCTGGTGTTACAAAAACTGGAAACTACAGTTTTTCAAATTGTTACTCATTAGACAAAATTGATGATCAGCATTTTCCAAACCTTTTGGTTGTTGGCAAACTTTGTTTTTACGATTGTTTTAGCATAACAAGCGTAAATTTAAGCAAAGCAACTTTGGTAGATTACTGGGCATTTTCAATGAGTGGTTATCAAAACTCAACTTTGTTAAAAAGTGTAAATCTTCCAAATGCAAAAACTCTTAATGGTGGGGCATTTTACTACTGCACAAACTTAAAACAAGTTGATTTGCCAAAATGTCAAATTGTTGCAAGCAATGCATTTTACTGCACAGCAATCACAAACATCAGTTTGCCAGAAGTTGTGTTAATTGGTTCAAAATCTTTTTATGGATGTTCAAATCTTAAGTCGGTTGATTTTCCTAAAGCCATAACTGTTGGAGACTCTTGTTTTGATGAATTAACATCGCTTTCAAGTGTGAATTTGCCAGAGCTTCAGCTTGCAGGGGCATTTGCGTTTAATGCATGTGTGTCTTTAACAACATTAAATCTTCCGCAACTTGCAAAAGCGGGAGCATTTGCTTTTGCAAATTGTCAAGCATTAAGTGAGTTTGATTTTTCAAACTTAAAACAAATTGGTGTGTCAGCATTTGCTGGAACAAATTTTGAAACCATAAATTTGCCTTGTGCAACACAAATTTCAAAAAATGCTTTTGCTGGAAACACGAATTTAAAAACAGTAAAACTTTCACCAAACCTTGAAGTGTTTGAATCACCTTTTGAGCAAAGCATTTACAGTCAACTTGTTTTGCATGTTTATCAAGAAACAGTTGCTCAAACTTTTGCTGATGAAAACAACATTGCCTATGCTTTGCTAGATGATATTTCAAATTTAAGTTTTTATGTTCAAAACAAAAAAGTGTTCTTAACTGGTTTTGTTGATGATGGCAGTGAAATCATAATTCCAAGCACAATTTTGGGAAAACCAGTTGAAGTTGTTTGTGAAAATGCTTTTGTTGGTGCACAAAATCTTAAAAAAGTGATAAGTTCAAACATTAAAATTGTTGAAAAAAATGCTTTTGCTGGTGCTTTAAATCTTGAAACTTTTGAATGTCCTAATGTTACAACAATTCAAGACAATGCATTTTTGGGTTGTCAAAAGTTGGTTAACCTAAACATTTCAAATGCAAAATTTGTTGGGGACAACGCATTTTTGGGCTGTGACAACTTGGGGTATGCAATGCTGTCAAAAAACATTGAACATGTTGGTTACAAAGCCTTTGGTTTTGATGCGAATGGAAATCTTAGAATTGAATTTGTTTTGTATGGTTATGAAGACACGGCAGCATCTTTGTTTGCTGCAATGTATGATGTTACTTTTGCAGCCAAATTTAACGAACTTTCAAGATACTACTACAACTATGTTGACAGCACAAAAACAGATATCTACATTTCTTTTGTAGATGAATCTGTTTCTGGCAGAATTAGTTTGCCAGCAGTGTTTAAAGATGACCAACAGGTGGAACACACTGTTGTAAGCATTGGAAGTCAAGCATTTTCATATTGTAGTTTTATCACCGAAATTTTGCTGCCACAAACAATAACAACAATTGAAGCAAATGCTTTTGTTGGTTGTTCGCTTCTTCGCAGCATTAACCTTGAAAATGTAACAACTCTTGGAAGATACGCTTTTCAAGATTGCACAAGCCTTCAAAGCGCAAACCTTCAAAGTTTGGGTATTGTGCCAGCCTATGCGTTTTTTGGGTGCTATGCTCTTGAAACAGTAAACGCAGAAAACGCACAAACTGTTGGCTATCGTGCATTTGCTAATTGTATTGGACTTAGAAACATAAACCTTACAAACGCACAAGTTTTAGGAACGGTTTCTGGTTCAAATTTGTATGGAAATGTTTTTGAAAATTGTCAAAGCCTTGAATTTGTTGCTCTTCCAAAAGTTTCTCGTTTTGGAACAAGTTTGTTTGATGGCGCTGGAACAAAATTTGTTGCTTTAAGCAGCACATCAATTTCAGCGATTTACAATTCATCAATTTCAAACACAATCACAATTTATGGCTATGCAGGAACAAATGCTCAAACTTATGCAACCAAAAACTCAAATCCTTTTGTGGAAATACAAAATTTTGCAATAACAAAAAATCTTGAAACAAGCATTAACTTAAATCAATTTGATGAGTGCGTTTTAATGGTTAATTCAACAGGTTTCCTTCAAACATACAAATGGTTTTTAAATGGTGAGCCGGTTGACGAAACATCAAACACATTTGTTGTGGACACAAACAATTTTGGAACAAACACTTATTATGCTGTGGTCACAAACTTTGATGGACAAACAATTGTTTCAAATGTTTGCACTGTTGTTGTTTTGGAAAATGAATCACAAGTTTTGGTTGATTACAAAATTTATGGATTGGGAAGCATTAGCCTTGAAGATGACAATATTTTTGAAATTGGCTCAGATGCAATAATCACTTTTTCTCCAGAACTTGGATGGAATGTTTCAAAAATTTGGATTGATGGCATTTTGCTTTCAGAAAATGAAACTACAAATGCAAAAGAAAATGGATTTTGCTTTGAAAACATTTCTAATTCACACTTGTTGGAAGTTTTGTTTGAAACTCAAAGTTTTACAATTACTGTAAATGCTGAAAATGCAAATGTTTTAAATCTTTTGGAAAGTTATGTTTATGGTTCATCAACAACACTTTATGTAAAACCAACCAGTGGTTATGAAATTTCAAAAATCTATGTTAATGGCGTGCTTTGTGAAAACACATCAAAAATTGTTTTGTCAAACATTGTTCAAAATTATATTGTAACAATTTTGGCAACACCAAGAACAGACACACCTTACACGGTTTTGCACCTTGTTCAAAGTTTTCATGAAACAATTTATTTGATTGATGGGCAATATTATGATGTTTTTGAAACAGAAACAAAAGTTGGAACAACAAATCAACAAACGCAAGCTGTGGCTAAAACGATTGAAGGTTGTTCAGCAAAAAGTTTTTCTCAAACAAACATATCAGGTGAAGGAAACAGCGTTGTTCAAATTTTGTACACAAGAAATGTTTTTTCACTATCATTAACAAAAAACACAGGTTTTTCAAGTGTTGAGGGTGCAGGCAATTATTTGTTTGGACAATTAGTAACAATTTCTGCTACGCTAAGAGAAAATTGCACATTTTCTTGTTGGCAAAGTTGTGATGAAAGTGTTTTAGCTAGTTCCACAACATTAAATTTCTCATTTTTTATGCCAGCACAAAACTTTAGTTTTAAGGCAATTGCAATTGTTCCAACCTATTTAATTAGTGTAGACAGTGTGTTGTATGGAGAAGAGACAACAAAAAGTTCTGAAGTTAACATGGAAGAAGATTTTGTTGTAAACATTGTGCCAGATGTTGGATTTGAAATTGACACAATTTGTGTTGATGGAGCCACACTTTTGCCAGAAGATTTACAAACAGCAAAACAACAAAAAACTTTTACTTTTGGCAAAGTAACACAAAATCACAGAATTCAAATTACATATGCGCCAATTCTTTTTGATGTTTCATTTACAAAAGAAGGCTGCGGTGATGTTAGCATTACAAACTTTAACGCAACAATTTTAGACACAACAACAGTTTATATCATTCCAGAAAATGGTTATGAAATTAGCAAAATTTTGCAAAATGATGCTGAAATTTTGGGGATTAATTTTGAAAATGTTTTAAATAATGGATTTGTTGTTCAAAACATTAGTGGGGACACCAATTTTAAGGTTGTGTTTAAAATTAAAACATTTAAGATTTTGTCGAATGCTGATTCAAGTTTGGGTTATGTTTCTAGTTCAAAAACTGTTGATTTTGGTCAAGATGCAACATTTGTGATCTATCCTTTTGTTGGAAATTTGTTAAAAGATGTTGTTGTTGATGGTCAAAGTGTTGGAGCAGTTCAAGAGTATGTTTTTGAAAATGTTACACAAAATCACACCATTAATGTCATTTTTGAAAAAATAGTGCTAAATGTTGATGTTACAATTTTTGGTTTGGGAACTTGTGGTGGCAACACAACAGCTTTTTATGGCGAAGAAGTGAACATTGCATTTGTTCCAAGTGTTGGTTATGAAGTGCACAATGTGCTTTTAAATGGAGTAAGCCTTGGCAGTGTGTCGCAAATTTCAATTTCAAACATAACACAAAATCAAAGCATAGAAGTTACATTCACAAAAATTCTGCTTACAGTTACAATTGAATGCAGTGAGCATGGAACAGTTAAGTTCGGAGAAAATTTAGACACAAGAATGTCTAACACAAAAACCATAGAATATGGCGACAGCGTAAATCTTGTTATTGTTCCAGAAGAATCTTTTGGAATTGATTATATTTTAAAAAATGGTGAGTATCAAACGGTTTCAAAAACAATTAACTTTAGTGCCACTGAAAATGTTGAAATTTATGTTCATTTTGCACAAGAATTTCAAATTATTTCAACATCAGAAGGTTTTGGTGAAATTAGTGAAAGTGCATTAGTTTCATTTGGAGAAAGTAAAACATTTTGGATAAAAGCAAAAGGTGGTTATGTTATTGATGATGTTGTTGTTGACGGAAAAAGTGTTGGAAGTGTTGAAACCTACACATTTGATGATGTTGACACAAGACACACGATTAATGCAATTTTTAGTGTTGAAACATTTAAAATAATAACTGAAGTTGATGGAAGCGGGGCAATTGTTGTTGACAATCTTGACCCAGCAGTTTATGGCGAAACAAGAACATTTACTTTTGTTCCACAAGATGGTTACAAACTTACTTTTGTTTATGTAAATGGACAGCCTGTAAGCATTGAAGATGGAACTCTTGTTCTTGAAATAAGACAAGACTCAACCATAAAAGCCGTTTTTGAAAAATTAAACACATTAACAATAGTTATTGCGCTTTCATCGTGTGTCGCTGGTCTTGGCTTTATAACTTTGATTATAGCTATTTGCTTAGCGCAAAAACGTAAATAAAAAAAGACTTTGTTTTTTTAAAGTCTTTTTTATTTTTTAATTGAAACAATTTTTTTTAAGTGCTTTAATGGAATTGGGCTTGCTTGTGGTGAAACATGTTTTTCAATTTTTAAAACTTTTCCTTTAACCAAAACATTTTGTTTTCCAAAAGGCACAACAACAAAATCATTTTCCTTTAAGTTTAAAATTTCGTTTACATACCAAAAAGTTCCGCAGTAATAGTCATCAACAATTTCAACTTTTGCTATGTTAATCGGTTTGTTTTCATTTAAAATTCCACCAGCAAGTGAATGTATCATAAAAAACTCCTTTTGCTAAACTATTAAAAATATGAACACATCAGTTAAAAATCCAACAAGCATGTGCATGTAAAGTCCATAAAAGATAGATTTTGTTTTGTAGGCAACAATTCCAAAAATAAGTCCTGCAGGAATTGCTGAAAGTGTTTCAACCATTGGTTTTCCAAACCCAGCAATGCTTGTGTGAATTAGTGCAGACACAAGGGTTGTGATTAGGATTGCCGAAAGTGGGCTTAATCCGCCTTTTTCAAGTTCAAAAAGGCCAACGCCACGGAACAAAAATTCCCAACCAATGTAGTAAAGAAGATAAGACAAAAAGTAGCCCAAAATGTAATACCATTGCCCATAAGTGTTAAAATCAATTAATGGGTAGGTTTCTGTCATTCCAGCGTCAAGCACTGTTGAAAGAGCTAGTAGTGGCACAACTGCTGTTGCAATAGCGCAAAGAATTAATCCAAGTTTCCAATTTCCAAGTTTAAAGCCAACTTCTTTTAGTGGTGTTTTGTTCACAAATTTCACAAAAATTAGGCCAAGAACAAAGAACAAAACAAAAGCACATACATGATGAAAAATAATTTTCCAATAGTCAAAGTCTGGAAGGTAAGAAAAATGTGCTTCAAAAAAAGAAAAACTTCCAAAGTAGCAGTAAACAAACAAAACAACAATTAAAAAAATCAAAGTGTTGTTTATGTGTTTGTTGTAGTTGTTAAAAAGTTCTTTCATTTTTGTTCCTCCAAATCATTAATCCATTTGCAAGTGTTTTTAATGCCATCTTTTAGGGTGTATTGTGGTTTAAAGCCAGTGCTTAGCAATTTTTGTATGCTAAAACTGTAATCATTGCAATTTTGCCAAACCGAAAATTTTGTGATGAGTGGCGCTTTTTTTATCCCCAAAATTTTGTATGTTCCTTCAATCAGACATGCAACGCATTTTGACATCCAGCCCCAAACATTGGTAAATTTTGGTTTAACTTTAAATTCGTTTGCAACAAAAGTAAACATTTCTTTTAGGGTTTCGTTTTGTCCGTCTGTAATGTTAAAATCTGTGTTGTGGCAATCCTGTTTTTGAGAAAGAAAAACTGTTGCATCAACAAGGTTTTTTACATACACAAAACAACTTTTGTATTTTCCACCAGCACAAACAAGCATTTTTTGCTTTTTTATTCTCGTAAAAATTTCATGTGCCGAAGTGTAATCATATTCACCAAAAACATTTCCAGGACGAACAATTAAAAAATCAATGTTGTTTTCTTTGCAAAAATCTTTAACTAAGTTTTCTGTTTTAAGTTTTGTTAAGGAATAGGGATTTTTAAAAGGCTTTTTTTCTCCTTCTTCAGGAAGATTTACATAACCATAGTAGCCATAAACAGCAGTTGAAGAAAAATAGGTGAAACATTTTGGCTTTTTTTGTTTTGCAAAATCAAGAAGTCTTTGTGTTCCGCCACAGTTAATTTTTTCAAATTCTTTCATTTTTCCATAAGCGCTAACTTTTCCTGCCACATGAAAAATGTAGTCAACTTGTGGAATTAAAGAGTAGTCAAAAGTTGTTACATCACCAGTGTGCAAAACAATTTTTCCTTCTTTTAAATATTGCATAAATTTTGGGTTGTTAGAAGTGTTTTTGCGGTTTATTGCATGAACAATAAATCCTTCTTCAACCAATTTACATGTTAAATGTGAGCCAATAAAGCCGTTTGCTCCAGTAACTAATGCTGTTTTTTCCATAAAATCTCCTAAAACAATAATTAAAATTATATCAAACAAAAACATGCAAGTCAAGTTAAAAGTGAGTTAAAAACAAAAAAACACTCTTTTTAGAGTGTTTTTAAAACGATTTATTTTGCAAACATTGCAAAAAATCTTTGGCACGCCATAAGGGATTCGAACCCCTGACCTTCGGTTCCGTAGACCGACGCTCTATCCAGCTGAGCCAATGGCGCAAACATATTTATAAAATAGTTGGGGAAGGGAGTGATCAACCCCAACCTTTTACAAATACCTAACTATTATAACGCAAAGCCTAAAGAAAATCAAGTGTTTTTGTGAAAAATTTTGTTAAACGTTAAAATAACGTATGTTATGAGTTATTGCTTTCAAAAATGTTTGATATTTTAAAGTCTTCAACAACAAATTCAAAATTTTTGGTTGTTTTCGGATTTCCATCAAAAACAAAACAAATGCAGTTTTTTGTGTTTTTGTGTTTGTTCCAAACAAATTCTTCAAAGTCACCAAAAAAATTCTTTAGCTGAAAATCACTTAAAAGGCAGTTTAGTTCATCACTTAAAAATTTTCTTGCAAGTTTAAAATCATCTAAATTTAACGCTTCCAAAAAAGCTAAAGGAACAAGGCTTTCGTGTTCAGGTAAAATTTCTTTGTTTTCACAAAAAGTAATGTATTCTTCTTTTAACTTAAAACCACTTTTTTCAAAAACAAATTTTTGAACAACACCATGTTTTGCTAGGTCATGCACAAAATTTAATGCCAAAATTTCATTTTCATTTTTTTCAATCACATCTGCTTCAATTTCAAATTTGTAAAAAAAGTTTTCAAAAATCATTAAAAAATCTTTGTTTTTTTGTGTTTTTCCAGAAAAAAACAAAATTTGTGTGTTTTCTTTTTGTGTGTATTCACATTTTGTGTCTTTTAACATTTGAAAGATATTTGTTTTTGATTGTTTTCCAAAAGCCAAAATTTCAATCTCCAACAAATTGTTTTGCCTTAAAAAAACTTTCACGTTTTTTGCTGGGTTAAATTCTTTTACTATTTTGTTTGAAAATTCATTACAAAAGGTTAGTGGTTTTAAAAATACTTCAAAAACATTTTCATCAAATTTTGTGATTTCAAGCAAATTAGAATTTGAAAAAATTGTGTTATTTTTAATTTTTATTTCAGAAGCAAAACTACATGAAGGCAAGAAATCTTTGTTTGAAATTGGAAAAACTTCAACAAACAAATTTTTTTCATTTTGTGTTTCAATTAAAAGTGAATCTGTTTGATTTTCAAGTGTTCCTAAAGTTTTTTCGTTTACTTTTAAAAAAACAGGAAAGTTTGAGCAAAAGTGGATAAACAAACTTTGCATTATGTAACCTCTTTTTGTTATTTTTATTAAATTTTTATGAATTTTATGCAAAAAAAGTGTTAAAAACAAATTTTTGGCAACAATTTTTTGTAAAGGAGCAATTTATGTCTACAAAAATATTGGGGTGGGATTTTGAGGAAACAAAACAATTTTTGGAATTTGTGTTAACTAACAGCAACAAATCTTTTTTGTGGATTTTTGATGACTGGGCAAAACAAAAATCAAGGCAGCCTTTTAGTGTTCGAAATTATTTTTACAAACTTTGCAAAGTTTTAAAAAGTGGTGGGGAAATTGTTGAAAGTTTAAATCTTTCAAAATGTGATTTAAACAAACTTTTTTCAAAACGATTTAAGCAAGATGATGAAATTTGGTTGTTACAAAAAATTTTGCCAACAAAAAATCAAAAATCTGTAAGAAGAGCTTGTTTCAATCTTGCGGGTGGTGATGCGCTAAAGATGGCTAGATATCAAAACAAATTTAGA
>CAMVKM010000015.1 GCA_947168085.1 uncultured Clostridia bacterium
GCAATTTCTCTGCCGCAATATGTAAACTGTGGTGTAATGTCTGGAATTGCAACAATCTTTCTAAAAGTTGGGTATTGTCCATTAACAAACAACCAGCTAGTGCTTGTTTTTACCCATGCATTGTTATTATAACCAAACATAGTTGGTGCTGTTTCATTTGCTGATGATTTCATAACACTAGCTTCACAAAAAGAACTCCCTTTGTTTGTTATAGTGCCACTTCCAATCAAATTACTTGCGGAGCCAGTTAAAGCATAAGAATGAGCCAAAATAACAGTAGCATCATTATGAACATTTCCAAGTAATGAACCAAAATAATTTGTTGAGCTTATTGTACCTACATTAAAACAGGCTTTTATGTTTACAATACAAGTTGAATATGGTCTCCCCAAAATTCCGCCACAATTAAGAGATGTTGCTGAAACATTACCTAAATTAAAGCAGTTTGAAATAACACATTCTGAGTCTCCTTCAACAAACCCAACAACTCCACCGGTGTTTGCATCACCTTTTATTGTTGCCGTGTTATAACAACAAAGCACTTTACCCACAGCGCTACGAAAATACCCAACAATACCACCAACATAGCTCGCTGTTTGTGCTGTAACATTACCAGAATTAAAACAATTTTCGATATTAACATCACAACCAACAGTATTAATAGAACCTATCAAACCAGCAGTTTTATTTACTCCATTTATCACTCCATTGTTATAACAATTTACAACAAAAATTGAAGATGAAGTTGTTGCGTCTCCTATCATTCCTCCAATTGAAGAAGCCCCTGTTAAATTTCCTTTGTTGTAACAATTAGTAATTACAAACTTTGAAGTTCCTGCCGCAATAATTCCACCAAGGTTGTTGTTTGTAACACTTAAATTTGCTGCATTATAACAATTGTTTATAGAAACATTTGCATTAACAGCATCTGACCACCCCAAAATACCCCCAAGAGTATAAACAGCATAGTCATTTAATCCAGTATTATAACAATCATATATATTTAAAGTGGATGCACGATTTAAACCAACAATTCCCGCACAATTTGACCAACCAACATACGTGGTTCCAGAATTCCAGCAATTAAAAATATTAGCTTCCACAACTCCTTCATCCAAGCTTCCACAAATTCCCGCAACATTGCCACTGCCTTTTACATAACCAGTATTATAACAATTTTTGATTGAAATTGTTGTTGTGGAGTTACCAACAATACCTGCAACTCGTGCTGAATCACCAATAATAGACGCCGCATTATAACAATTTGTAATGGTTGCTTTTTTTGAATTACCCCCAACAATTCCTCCAACACTTGCAATTCCATTCACTGAACCCATATTATAACATTCATTAACGAAAAATTCTCCAGCATCTCCTGCCCAACCAATAAGTCCTCCTGCGCTGCTCCCCGTTATTCCAGTTACATCACCTTCATTATAGCAATTAGAAATTGTTGTTCCATTACCCCTAACTCTGCCAATTAAACCACCAACAACGGTTGCTCCAGTAACCTTACCTTTGTTATAACAATTTTTAACAATAATTTTTTCATCAGTATTACCAATAACAGAAATCAAGGCACCAACTAAATTTGATTCACTGTAAAGTTCAGCTTTGTTGTAACAATTTTCCATAACAAAATTACCCAAAGTACATCCAACAAATGCCGACAAATTACAAAAAGAAGTCTTTGTTCCTTGATATTCTAAATAACCACTTTCAATCCCTAAATTTTTTATATAACCAATCATGCCACCAAACAAAGCAAAACTTCCCCAAGTATCATCATAACCCATAGTAAAATTAGAAATTGTATGTCCATCACCATTATAGTAGTAACAAAGACCAATAGCTGTAGATAAACCATTAATAGGTGTCCATGGTATGTTTGCTAGATTGATATCAACAGTTTGTTTGAAATAGTGATCGTAACAATTTGGACTATCATAATTTGCGCTAATCCAAGCAAGTTTTTGTGCTGAATCAATTATGTAAGGGTCAGATTCACTTGTTCCACTGCCACTTGGTGCTGTTGAACTCACGGTGCCATCCCAAACGGACACTGCGTTTGAGTTAGGGTCTTCAATTGGTGAAACGATTTCTAGATTTTTTTGTGATTGGGTTGGTGCTAAGGTTAGGTTAACAACTAAAAGCCCCCCCCCCGCAAGTGTTAAAGCAAAAACAACGAACAAAAGAATTGTTTTAAGTTTGTTTAATTTAAAACTTTTTGAACTAAAATTCTTTTTTGATTTATTCATTGTTTTTCCCCCATTTTTTTCTTTCATTATACTAATAATTTGTGCAAAAGTCAAACGATTTTGCGTGTTTTTTTAAAAAAAGTGATTTTTCACTCTTTTGGTTTAATTCTTTGCTCAATTTCTGTGACCAATTTTTTGGTGAATTTGTCAATTTCCTTAAAATTGGTGTGAGTGATGTAGATTTCTTCAAGTTTTTGGTGCAAACTACGAGCTTCCAACAACACTTTTGAAGCAAAACAAAGCATTTTTTTTATTTGATTTTGACAAAACAAAACTTGTGCATTTTGTGATTGTTCCTCTTCCAAAACCAAACAAAATGAAATTGCTGGCACACAAAAAGCATCACAAAAACTTGGATTTAGTGGATTTAAAAAACAAATGCAATCAAAACCACTTTGCAAAACTTTTTCTTTTAAAATGCTTACAACATTTGAAAACTGAAACAAATTTGTCTTTACAACTTTTGTGGTTTTAAAATTGTTTTCTGCAAGCAAATTTATTGTTCCATCACCACCAATTGCAGATAAAAACAAATTTCTGTTTTTAGCATCACGCTCAATTTTTGGCAAATTTAACTCATTAAAAATTTGATGTGAAATTGTTTCACAATCTTGTTTTTCGTTTTTTTGCATTAATTCTTGAACCTTTAACAAACCTAAAGTACTTTGTAAAATTTGATAAAAAACTTTAAATTTTTGTGATTTCTCATCCAAAATTTTTATGATTTTTTCTTTTTCTTTTAAGATGTCATCTTTTACAAACGCTCCAATGTTTAAAATTTTGTCTGTTACAGCCACCGCTTTTGCCTCAACAACATGTGGATTTGTGCCATCTAAAATCAAAATGTTTTTTTGTGTAATTTTGATGCCATCCAAACTTTTTGGATCGGTTGAGCAATGAACAAACTCAACATCAAAACCTTTTTTTAAAAAATGTTTTCCAACAGTTTTCATAAGAGTGCTTTTGCCATTGCCACTTCCGCCTTTTAAAATGTATGTAAGACCCTGATTTGTGTTAATTTCATCAAAACGCATATCAAAACCATAACCTGTGTTTGCTCCAGCAAAAAAATGTTTTTCTTTCATAAAATTCTCCTTTTTAACAAATATTTTATATGCAACATAAAATGAATTTGGAGACCTTTGATATGAAATTTTTTGTTGACACAGTTGACCAAAGAAACAAAATTGTTAAATCAAATCTTTTTAAATTGGGATTTGAAACTTTTGAACTAGCACAAAAAGACAAAGCAAATGCTGAAGATGTTTTTGTGTTTTCACCTGCAAAAAGGTGGTCGAAGCAAGAAATTGACGATTTAACACCAAAAATCACACTTTTTTGTGGAAAAATTGATGAAATTTTTGCAAAAACATTAAAAGATAAAAACATTAAACATATAAATTTTTTGGATGATGAAATTTTTGCAATTAAAAATGCAAACCTTACTGCCGAGGGTGTTTTGGCACTTTTGCTAAAGCACAGCCCAAAATCAATTTTTGAAAACAAAATTCTAATTTTTGGTTTTGGAAGAATTTCAAAAGCCCTTGCCATTTTGTTTTTAAAACTTGGCATACATTTTGAAATTGCAAGTTTTAGCAAAAAAAGTTTTGAAGAAAGTTTTTTTGTTTCAAACAAAAATTTTTTTGGTTTTGATTTTGTTAAAGACATTGAAAAGTTTGATGTGTTTGTTAACACGAGACCGGAAAAATTTTTGGATGAAAGCATATTAACAAAAATTCAACCGAATGCTTTGTTTTTAGAAACAGCCAGCGTTGCTTGCCTTGATGAAGAAAATGCAAAAAACTTTTGTTTTGTTAAAGCTCCATCACTCCCACAAATTTTTTGTCCAGAAAATGCCGCAAAAGTTGTGCTAGACAAAATTTTAGGAGAAATTAAAACATGAAAACCAATCTTGGGTTTGCAATAACAGGTTCGTTTTGCACCCATCAAACTATTTTGAAAATTTTAGAAAAACTAAAGCAAAATTTTAATATTTTACCAATTTTTAGCCAAAGCGTTTTAAGCATAAATTCTCGTTTTGGCAAAGCAAAAGATTTTGTTGAAAAAGTTGAAAAAATTTGTGAGCAAAAAGGTGTATCTTCAATTGTTGATGCTGAACCAATTGGGCCAAACAACAAAATTGATGTGCTTGTGATTGCCCCTTGCACTGGCAACACTTTGGCAAAACTTGCAAACGCAATAACAGACAATGCTGTGACCATGGTTGCAAAATCACACACACGAAACAACAAGCCTGTTGTTGTTGGAATTTCTAGCAACGACGCCTTGGGGCTGAATGCTTTTAATCTTGCAAAACTGTTGAACGCAAAAAACTATTTTTTTGTTCCGTTTTTTCAGGATGATTTTGAGAAAAAACCAAAATCGCTTGTGGCAAACTGGGAAAACCTTGAAAAAACCATAAACTATGCGATTTTAGGAAAACAAGTTCAACCAATATTAAGTTTTAAGGAAGTAATATGATTTTCTCAGGAAACTGCACAGCTCTTGTAACCCCATTTTTAAAAAACGGAAAAAAAATTGATTTTTTTGCACTTGAAAAAATTTTGGAAATGCAATTAAAATCAAAAAGTGGGGTTTTGGTTTTGGGAACAACTGGCGAAAGCCCAACACTTTTAAAAGAAGAAAAAATTAAACTTGTTAAATTTGTTGTGGAGTTTGTAAAAAACAAAATCCCAGTTGTTGTTGGTGCTGGCAGCAATGACACTAAAATTGCACAAGAAAATTCGCGCCTTTTTGAAGATTTAGGCGCAGATGCACTTTTGCACATTACCCCATATTACAACAAAGCATCACAAAACGGTTTGATAAAACACTTTGAAAAAGTTGCAAAATCAACAAAAGTTCCAATCATCCTTTACAATGTTCCATCACGAACAGGGGTAAACATTTTGCCTCAAACGGTAGCAAAACTTGCAAAAATACAAAACATTGTGGGAATAAAAGAAGCAAGTGGAAATCTTGATCAAATTAGCGAAATTTTGCGCCTTACAAAAAACTTTTGTGTTTTTAGTGGTGATGACAGTTTAACTCTTCCAGCATTGTCCGTTGGCGCAAGTGGTGTTTTTAGCGTTTTAGGAAATTTTGTACCACAAAAAATTCAAGATATGTGCAACGCCTTTTTTGAAAACAACACAAAAAAAGCCCAGCAAATTCACTTTGAACTTTTTCCGCTAGCAAAAGCAATGTTTTGTGATGTCAACCCAATGCCAGTAAAATCAGCACTAAAAATCTTGGGAACTTGCGAAAACACCACAAGGCTTCCTTTAACAAAAATAAACACAAAAAACTTTAAACTTTTAAAACAACTTTTGCTTTCAAACAAACTCTGAAAATGAGTTTGTTTTTTGTTTTAGCTAAATTATTAAAAAACAAAAAAATGATACAAAAACTAAAATAATGTTTAGCTTTCCCTACCAAAAATTGCCCCAATATCTAAAAAAATGCAAATATCTAAAAAAATTGCTTGCATTTTGTTTTTTTTAGTGTTATAATGATGACATTAAATATATGAATATATTTAAGGAGAAAAAATTTTGGCGGGAAAAATTAAAAAATATTTGGCCAACGAAATATACGATAACATTAATTATCAAAACACTATAAAGTTTTTAAAACAACAAGCAGAAAACAGAACAAAACTTTTGGACACAAATTGCCATGATGGAAAACTTTTAAAAGAACTTCAACAGCAAGGATTTGAAGTTAGCGGCATTGTTGAATCAAAAAAAGATTTTCAAAACGTTAGCGACAAAGTTGCGTGTCCGCTGTTTAAAACTTCTATCACCAGATTTAAAACGAAAGAAAAATATGAAGTAATTACATCTCTGTTCTCATCCTGTAACAAATTTAAAAACTATGTAAAACTTGACATGGCCTTACACAAAATGACAAAATGCCTAAGTGATAACGGCATAATTGTTTTGCAAGTAATAAAAATTGCAAACGAAAAATCAAAAACAGGCGGAAAGTTGCTTGACTCAAGCATCATAAAACGAAAAAAATCAAAACTAACAGTTACCAACACCTTTAAAAAGGGTAATTTTAGTTTTAAACAAAAAACAAATTATCAAATTTTTGATATTGAAAAAATTGCATACATCGCAATGAAAAATGGTCTTAGCCTTGTAAATGTTTTTAGAGACTACAGTAGTGAAATCCCTGGAGAATTTGGAAACAATGTTCAAATTGTTTTTAAACTCAACACAGAAGAAACAAAAAAAGAAAGAAATAAACGAAAAAGGCAATTTGTTACCAAAAGAGGAAAAGTTAAAACCCTTTCACGCAAATTTCACTATTCAAGCCTTGTGGTGATTGCTGTTGTTGGATTTTTTTTGGGAACAATGGTTGGTGACTTTTACAACAGCAATTTTACGGGACAAGCAAGTTTTGACTACTCTGCGGAGCAAATTCAAGAAACAATGGCATTAGATGACTCGGGCATCTCAGCCCTTGGAAATGAAGTTAATCAAAGTTACAACGCAGTTCTTGTTTTTATGAAAGCAGAAAAACTTTCGTATAATCTTAGTTTTAGAACAAACGAAACAGGAAACTTGGCAGTTATGGGAATTAACCAACGTGTTGCAAACATAACAACAGTAACTCCAAACAAACGAACGAAAATTGCTGCAAGTATTGGAATGGTATCTCTTGCAACAAAAACTGTTTGGACAAACAATGGTGATAGCGAAACAATTCAGCAATACAGCGGAACACCAACCGACCTTTCTGCTGATGAATTTGGAACAAACTGGTCTGGACCAGACCCAAAACTTTCAACTGTTGAAGAGTATCAAAATGTTTGGGGAGTTATTCCTGCTTGGATAACACCATACATAATTTGTTCAAGCACAGTTGCCGAAAGCACCAGCCTTTCAAAAGATGAAAACAATGATTTTACGGCAACACTAAAACTAAAAACAGAATACAACACTACAGCAAGCGACAAAACACCACTTATGGCTTATGCAAATTACGTTCATCAAATTAATGCAATGAGTGGAGTTGTTGTAACTGATGTGGAATACTGCAACATTACATTTACAATTGACAAAGATTACAAAATTAAAAAAATTGTTGTTGATGAGCAATACAATGTTAGATACGGAGTTATCCCAGTAACCTGCCCATCAAAGTTAACCCAAGAGTTTATTTATGATTAAAAAATTTATTAAAAGGAAACAAAACTATGACAAAAGTTTGGTGGCAATATGTTCTTGTGTTTTTGCTCTCGCTTTGTGCGGGTGCTGTTTTCACAATTCTAACTTTTAGTCCAATAAGCAAAAACCTTACAACAAGCGCAACAAGCAAAATTTTATCAGCACTTTTAGAAACAAAAGAAGGAACTGCTGAATTTGACTTAAGTTTAATTGCGGAAGGAACAAATCTTAATGCCAGCGGAACAGCTGTTTTTGACTTTGATGACAATCCAAGCATCAAACTTTTGATTGATGCAACTTTTAATGACAAAACTTTTGATGTTGACATTACATTTAAAAATTCAACTGCGTTTGTAAAAATTAATGACACAGCATTAAAAATAGAAATTTCAAACAGCAACTTGTCTCTTGACAGTTTTGATGCACTTTTGCCAATGTTAACTCCACTTTTGTCTAATGTTAATCTTCCTTTTGACATTTCAAACATTTCAATGGACAACCTTCAAGGGCTTGTAACAAAGGCAGAAGAAAAAGAATTTGATGACCACTATGAAATTATTTTTCCACTTGACGACATAATTCAAGGGCTTGGAAATGCTGTGCTTGTTTCTGACCTTGAATACAACATAACACAAATTTATCTTGAAAAACCAGAAACAAAAGCGCGCCTTGCTGCAGAACCAACTTTTGCTTTAAGCTTTAACGCAAACACAAACCTTGCGGAAAAACCAGCAGAAATTGAAATTACGCAAGAACAAGAAGCTTTTGCTGACCTTACAGAGTGTTTTGACTTTGTAAATATTGCCCTTCCTAAAATAACAGCTAAAAACATTGGTTTTGAACTAAATTCAAATTTGTTTAACTTAAACACAATTGGAAGTGGAATTGTTTGCCTTTCTGATTTAACTGCACAATTTAACTCAAATTTGTTTGGCATAGAAGCACAACTTGTTTTTGAAAACAATACTGTTTTTGCCACATGTTTTGACACAAAAATAAAAATTGGCGTTGATTACTTAAAAGAACTTTTAACACAAAAAATTCCAGAACTAAACTTTGAAATGCCAAAACTTGAAAATGGATTTGAAGCGATTGTGTCAAAAATCGCAAGTTTCGACCTTAACAAAATCAATGACTTTTTAAAGGTTTTTGAAGAAGAGATTGTTTGTGAAGACCAAAATGATGACGGAACAATAAACCAAACAACAAAAACACAAAAAACCTACAGCATTCAAATTAAAGGCTTTAACATAAATTTTGTGGCAATCGACAAAAATCTTGAAAAAATAGAAATTTTTAACAAATCTCTTTTTGACACTGCCCTTTTGTCAATGTCACTGTTTGATATCGAAGATGCTAAAACCACAAAAATTGATGAACAAGAATTTTTGGACATAAGGCAGATTGTAAGCAAAATTGACTTCTTTAAAGAACTGTTGAGTACTAAAAAAGTTAGCCTTGACATTAACATTGATGCATTTGAAACAGAATTTAATGTTTTACTTGACCTTGATTTAAACAATGGCATTAAAGCAAAGGCAACAACCTTTGTGTTTAACAATAAACTTGAAATTTTGTTTGACGGACAAGTTTTTTACTTTAGCTTTAAAAACTTTGACTTTTGTTTAAGCAAAGATGACCTTGAGAATTTGTCTGCCCAGATTTTTGATTTTATTTTTGAAAATGAAGAACTTTCAAACCTTGCTAGCAGCATTTGTGAAACAATTTTAAGCAAAATTCCACAAGAAGTTTTGGCTTTGGCAAACATTAAAGATGATTTTGCTGAATTTGATTTAAACACGTTAGACCTTTCAAACTTAAACCTTTCAAACTTTGTAGACAAATTCTTTGTTGATGCAAACAAAATTGAACTAAATGTTTTGGACTGTGTTGTTGTAATTAACTTTAAAGATGAAAAACTTAACAACATTTGTTTTGAAAAAGCTGATTTTGCTTTTAATGTGAACTTAACATGCGACAAAACTTTGGAAATTTCTAAAAACAGCAACAAAAATTATCAAGATCTTAAGAACATTAAACCAGTTTTGGATTTTGCCAAAAACTTGTTAAACAAAAAAGCACTAAGTGGAAAGCTTGCTGTTTTAATTGATGACATCCACACAACAGTTGATTTTAAACTTAAACCAAATTTTGAAAACATTTTTGAAAGTGAATTGTTTGCAAAAACCACTCTTCTTGGAAAAAATGTTGAGCTAACCCTTAAAGATCAAACAATTTTTGTTTGCTTTGATGGCTTAGGCTTTTCAATAACACTAAACGAACTTTTTGATGTTTTAGACAAAACAAACTTGCTCAGCCAAATTGAAAATGAACTAAACAAGTTTGACCTTCAAAACATGGCTGATGATTTGTTAAAAGATTTTGATGAGCCGTTTGAAGAACTTGAATTTTTAAACAATTTTGTTGATGAAAACATTGTGATCTACATTCAAAAATTTGTAAGTTTCTTAAAACAAAATCTTTCAAGAACTTGTTTGCTTGTTTCACAAAATGGCATAGCAGCTTTGTGCGGAACTGATGGCGTTAGAATTGATTTTGAAAATGAAGAAATTGATGTTGTTTCAGTTTTCTACAAAAACATTATGCTTCAAGTTTGCGATTTTGCTTTTGATTTTGAAATTGAAACGCCACAAAACTTTGTGTCATTTTATGACCTTAAAATTGTAAAAGACAAAATGCAAGGTTTTGTTGAAGGCAAACAATATGCTGTTGAATTTTTGGCAAATATTGAAAACGAAAATGTTAATGTAAAAGTTTTTGCTGACCTTAGCAGCGAATTAAAATTAAAGATTCAAACAACACTTTTAAACAAAAACCTTGAAATTATTGTTGTCGGAAACAGTGTTTTTGCAAGTTTTGACAAATTTAACATTGAAATAAACATCAACGACATGGCAAATATTGCAACAATTGCAAACAACTATGTTGATTTTGACTTAAATTTTGTTGTTGACATCTTAAATCAAGCTTATGACATTGTGATTAACCCTTATGAACAAGCAAGTTTGATGCTAAAGAGTTTGGAAGAACAACTTGTAAACACACTAACAACCACAAACTTTGATTTTGATTTGTCTGTTTTGCCACAACTTTTGTTCTTGGCTGCACCTTTTGATTTTAACATCAACTTAAACAAAACAAATAATGACGCAGTTCTTGAAGCAAATTTTGAAAACCACTTTGCAAGATTGGAATTTTTTGATTATGAGTTAAAACAAATTTGTTATGAAAATCAAAGCGAAAAATCAATCTCAATGACACTAAACTTTGTTGATTTTGAACGCATTTATGTTGATTACTCTAAAAACTACATTAAAGCAAGCAGCATTGTTAACCTTTTAAACAAAATTTCAACCGCCTGTGGTTCAACCAACCTTTTAAACGGCTTTGCCTTCTCTGGCTCGGCAAACATTTTGGTTAATGCTTTGGGACAAGAAATTAATCTTCCAATCAACGAATTTGGCGTTGAGTTTGATGGCTCTTTCGTTTCAGCTTATGCTTTAATTGAATTTAAGGGCTTAGACATTAAAGTTATCTTTAAAAACAACTCAATCTTTGTTTGCATTAATGGACTAAAAACAAAAATTGATTTTGAAGACTTTGATGATCTTTTGGCTTTTGCAAAATCACAGTTTGGCGAAAATGAAATTTTTGCACAAATTGAAGACGCAAAACAAAAATTTGAAAACAGCACTTCAGCTCAAGAACTTATGCAAAACTTTGGCTTTGAAATGAGCCTTGATGATATCTTAAACTTTGTGTTTAATGAATTTGAATTTGATTTAAACGATGAAAAACTTTCATTTAATGCATTTGGAATTAACTTAGAATTAAACTTTGCAAATGAACTTAAACTTAATGCAAGTTTTGATGAGATTTTGGCTAATATCGAATTTAAACAAGGCTTTAACCTTCCAGAAGTGCAAGAAAATGAGTTTGTTTCTGTTTTATCTCTTCTTGAAAAATATGAAAACACCATTAGTTTAATTCAAACAAACAAATTTGCTGGAAAAATTGATATTTCAATTGCTCCATACAAAACTTATGAACTTTTGTATAACATTGATTTAAATGGTGGCATTAAAGCACATATTGAAACAAACATCCTTGGCAAAGACATTAACATTTGGTTAATTAATGAAACTGTGTTTGTTGATTTTGATGGTCTTAAACTTAAAACAACCTTTGATGATGCAAAAGACTTGATTTCTAAGTTGGAATACTTTGGAATTAATGTTGATTTTGATGTAGTTACTCAAGAACTAACTGCTTTGGCAGAACAAAAACTTGAAACAATGTTGAGTAAAATTAATTTTGATTCATTTGATTTAACCAACTTTGTTTCTGCCCTAACAAACAGCACTGAACAAATTGCTGTTCAATTTGCAAACCTTTTAAACTTTGTTGAAATTGATGTTGAAAATGATTTTGTTCAATCAATTTTGCAAAATGCATTAAACGGCAGCACACTTTCAATTAATTTTGAAAATGAAACATTTAGTGGAATAACTCTCAATAACAACGCTTTGCAAATTAAAGCAAGCGTTTTTGAAGATGAAAATGAAATTAGTGTAGACCAAAGTTTGTTTAACAATCTTAACAACTTAAGTCCATTAATTGATTTTGCTAGAGATGTTTACGCTAGCAAAGAACTTTCTGGAAAACTTGAATTTGATTATCAAGGCGAAAAACTTGAAATTGAATTTGCAGTTAAACTTAACCTTGATGATATCACTTTAAGTTCAGCTCAAATTAATGCTGTTTTGTTTGGTGTTCCAATAACAATCACCTTTGAAAATAAAACATTATTTATTGAATTTAAAGATGTTCAAGTTAAAATAACAATTGATGAAATTACTCAGCTTTTAACTGAATTTGGCTTTGATAGCATTTTTGATGAAATTGCTGAAAAACTAAACATTGAAAACTTAACACAAACCATTTCAAACGAAAACATCAATGAAGACATTAAAATCTTAGAAAACTTTGTTGATGATGAAACATTAAATCTTGTTAACGGAATTGTTTTACTAGTTCTAGAAAACTTTGATAAATTTGAATTAATTTCAAATGTTAACCAAACAAAAGTAATCTTTGATAACTTCCAAGCAATGGTTAACTACCAAAATGGAAACATTAAAAACATTTTTGCTAGTTTCAAAGATTATGAAGTAAAACTCACAAACCTAAACGCTCAAGCAAACATTTTGGCTCCATCAAATGCTGCTTCATTTAGCAAAATTCAAGAAACAGCACAAAATGTGGTGGACTACATTTTAGGAAAACATTATACTTTTGAAGTAAATGGAACATACAACGATGAAATCTACTCAGCAAACATTTCTCTTGACTTAACAGATGAGTTAAAACTTAAAGTTAACACAACACTATTTAACAAAGACATTGAACTTGTTTTGATTGGCACAACTTTTTATGTTAGTGTGGGCCAATACAAAATTTCAGGAAACATATCTGATGTATCTAATCTTTTGTCTATCGCAAAAGAATATGTTGATTTTGATGTTAATGCAATTGAAGATTTAATTAATGAATTTTCAATTTACCTAACTTGCCCATATCAAGAAATTTCAACAATTGCAGTTAATGCAATAACTGAAACAATAGAAAAAACCCAAAACATAGATATCAAAAACATTTTAGAACTTTTGAGCACAAACTTTGAATTTGAACTTTCTTTAATAGAAAAAGAAAACAGCTTAGCTCTTAATGCTGAATACAACAACCTTGAATTTGGCATAAACTTTGATAGCAACAATTTAAAATCTGTTAACTTTGTTGGAAACATAAAAGGTTTAACAAATGCACAAATTAAAATAACAGACTTTAACGAAATTACTGTTCCAACACAAAACTTTGTTCAAATTGCAAATCTTGTTAAAATGTATGAACAAGTTTCTTCAGTTTTAGATTCAACCAACTTGTTAAATAACTTTGCCTTCTCTGGCTCGGCAAACGTTCAAATGAGTTTTGCTGGACAAGAAATTAATCTTCCAATCAACGAATTTGGCGTTGAGTTTGATGGCTCTTTCGTTTCAGCTTATGCTTTAATTGAATTTAAGGGCTTAGACATTAAAGTTATCTTTAAAAACAACTCAATCTTTGTTTGCATTAATGGACTAAAAACAAAAATTGATTTTGAAGACTTTGATGATCTTTTGGCTTTTGCAAAATCACAGTTTGGCGAAAATGAAATTTTTGCACAAATTGAAGACGCAAAACAAAAATTTGAAAACAGCACTTCAGCTCAAGAACTTATGCAAAACTTTGGCTTTGAAATGAGCCTTGATGATATCTTAAACTTTGTGTTTAATGAATTTGAATTTGATTTAAACGATGAAAAACTTTCATTTAATGCATTTGGAATTAACTTAGAATTAAACTTTGCAAATGAACTTAAACTTAATGCAAGTTTTGATGAGATTTTGGCTAATATCGAATTTAAACAAGGCTTTAACCTTCCAGAAGTGCAAGAAAATGAGTTTGTTTCTGTTTTATCTCTTCTTGAAAAATATGAAAACACCATTAGTTTAATTCAAACAAACAAATTTGCTGGAAAAATTGATATTTCAATTGCTCCATACAAAACTTATGAACTTTTGTATAACATTGATTTAAATGGTGGCATTAAAGCACATATTGAAACAAACATCCTTGGCAAAGACATTAACATTTGGTTAATTAATGAAACTGTGTTTGTTGATTTTGATGGTCTTAAACTTAAAACAACCTTTGATGATGCAAAAGACTTGATTTCTAAGTTGGAATACTTTGGAATTAATGTTGATTTTGATGTAGTTACTCAAGAACTAACTGCTTTGGCAGAACAAAAACTTGAAACAATGTTGAGTAAAATTAATTTTGATTCATTTGATTTAACCAACTTTGTTTCTGCCCTAACAAACAGCACTGAACAAATTGCTGTTCAATTTGCAAACCTTTTAAACTTTGTTGAAATTGATGTTGAAAATGATTTTGTTCAATCAATTTTGCAAAATGCATTAAACGGCAGCACACTTTCAATTAATTTTGAAAATGAAACATTTAGTGGAATAACTCTCAATAACAACGCTTTGCAAATTAAAGCAAGCGTTTTTGAAGATGAAAATGAAATTAGTGTAGACCAAAGTTTGTTTAACAATCTTAACAACTTAAGTCCATTAATTGATTTTGCTAGAGATGTTTACGCTAGCAAAGAACTTTCTGGAAAACTTGAATTTGATTATCAAGGCGAAAAACTTGAAATTGAATTTGCAGTTAAACTTAACCTTGATGATATCACTTTAAGTTCAGCTCAAATTAATGCTGTTTTGTTTGGTGTTCCAATAACAATCACCTTTGAAAATAAAACATTATTTATTGAATTTAAAGATGTTCAAGTTAAAATAACAATTGATGAAATTACTCAGCTTTTAACTGAATTTGGCTTTGATAGCATTTTTGATGAAATTGCTGAAAAACTAAACATTGAAAACTTAACACAAACCATTTCAAACGAAAACATCAATGAAGACATTAAAATCTTAGAAAACTTTGTTGATGATGAAACATTAAATCTTGTTAACGGAATTGTTTTACTAGTTCTAGAAAACTTTGATAAATTTGAATTAATTTCAAATGTTAACCAAACAAAAGTAATCTTTGATAACTTCCAAGCAATGGTTAACTACCAAAATGGAAACATTAAAAACATTTTTGCTAGTTTCAAAGATTATGAAGTAAAACTCACAAACCTAAACGCTCAAGCAAACATTTTGGCTCCATCAAATGCTGCTTCATTTAGCAAAATTCAAGAAACAGCACAAAATGTGGTGGACTACATTTTAGGAAAACATTATACTTTTGAAGTAAATGGAACATACAACGATGAAATCTACTCAGCAAACATTTCTCTTGACTTAACAGATGAGTTAAAACTTAAAGTTAACACAACACTATTTAACAAAGACATTGAACTTGTTTTGATTGGCACAACTTTTTATGTTAGTGTGGGAATGTATCAAATTAGTGGAACAATAGATGATGTTTGTGATGCTCTTGACAAAATTGAAGAAATTTTGGAAATTACTGGAACACAAAGTTTTAACAAAAAACAAATTAAAGATTTAATTAACACCTACAAAGTTTACTTAACAAATCCTTTTGATGAAATTTGTAATTTAATTCACGAAGAAACAGAAAAATTAACAAACAATTTCAATTCTCAATCATTAAATGTTGCTGACATTATGAAACTTTTAAACTCAACAATTCCAAACTTTGAACTTTTGTTGACAGAAGATTTGTTAAATGTTTCATTTGATGAGCATCAAGCAAATGTTGTTTTTGAAAACAAAAACTTAAGTCAAATTAACTATGAAGGCAATCTTCAAGGTTTAACAAACTTAAGTCTTCAACTTAAAGAATTTGAAGAAATCACAGCAAACCATGACAACATTTTAAGTGTTTCAAATCTTTTAAAACTTTTTGATTGTGTAAATGTCTTTTCTAGCGACATGACACTTGGTGGAACTGGAACAATCAACTTTAACTTGTTAGACAACGAAAACACAATTCAAATTGATTATGGTGTGAAATTCTCAAAATCAAATGGTTTAGAAGGATATTTATCTACAACATTCAAAGGAATTAACATAAATATAACACTAAAGAATAACACCATTTATGTTGATTTTGCTGGAATGGCAATTAAAATTGCAAATAGTGAACTTAATGATTTAATGTTGTGGTTGAATGAAACTTTTGGAATAGAACTTAATGTAAATCTTGATTCTAGTGCAAGTTTGGGAATTATGGACATTTTGTTTGACAAAATTTTGGACATAAGTTTAACATCAAACACTTTCAATCTTAATTTTGATGGTTATGTTATTGGTCTTGTTTTTGACGACATAATCAACACAATAACAGTTGAAAAAGAAGGCTTGTTTGACTTTACCCTTCAAAATAGTGAAAACATAAGTCTTAGTCCAAGCAATTTTGATGAAAACAGATATCATTCCTACACCACTCTTACAAACAGTGTTGACGCAATAATGGATCTTGTAGACTTAAAACAAGTTAATGTTGATGCTGTGGTTGATTTGTTTAGAAACAACAAAAAAGCATATGTTGGAACTTTGGGGCTTGCTCTTGACGGCTCAACCGAAAATTTAAGAATTCACGCAAATGGAACACTTTCAAGCACAACAGCCAGTGAATCTCACACTGTTGAACTTGATTTTGAAAACAATTACCTTTACGCAAACTACAACAACTTGAAATTAAGTTTAAGCAGAAACAGCATAAAAGAAATTTTGATTATTGCTTTACAATTTGTTGGAATTGACCCAGATTCAATTGGAATTTTGGGTGCTGTTGATGAAGACATGAAAGTTGACATGGAAAACCTTAAGGACACTCTTCCTGAAATTAACATGGCAAATCCATTTGACCTTTTAACCTACATCAAAGCATTTGACCTTGAAAACAACACATTTACAGTTGTTGTTGATGGAAGCAAAATAACAGCAACAGCTTCGCAAAAAGATATTACTGTGGTTGTTAAGTTTGAAAACAACAAACTTTCAAAAATTGAATTCAAAAACATTTACACCGGTATTAGTGAAACTGAAAACTTTAACATGACATTAAACTTTAAAACATTTGCACCAATTACAAATGTTAGCAACAAAAATCAATTTATTGACATTTCACAAAGCAGCAGTCTTTTAAGAGCCTTTTTGAACACAACAAACTTAACTGATTACAAAATTACAGCAACAGTTAAAGTTGTTGCCTCAATTTTGGGTGTTGACATCAACAAAACAATTAACCTCGAAGCTGGTGTGAAAAAGGTTGATGGTGATATCACCGCTTACTTGAAACTAACAAACATTCCTGTCTACCCTATTGTTAACGCAAGCACATTAGATTTGTCTAACAAATCAAGAGATCTTTCAATTTACTACAAAGATGGATTTGTTTATGTTCATCGTTATGATACCAGAACACTCAACAGATCAAGAACATTTGAAACAAAAGTTGCAGCAGGAAACTTTGTTAACAACATTGACTACTATCTTCTTGAATTTGGAATTGGTTTTGAAAGCACTGTTATGGATGCTATTCAAGAAGCAATTGACAAGACAAAGGGACATGTTATTGAACCAAGCAATGTGTTAAAAGGCTACACTTACAACGGAAGCAACACCCACACAATTGTAATTAACATGGAAGAAATTGCAAACAACGACAAACTTGAAAATGCAACAATCAAAATTAGCACCATAAACAACGCAAACACTCAAAACAAAGATTATGTTTACAAACTTGACTTCAGTTTGTATATGCCAATTGCATCTGTGTTTGACCTAACACTTTCAACAAGCGACATGACACTTGATGACATTGGAAGCCCTGTTGATGTAAGTTGTGCAACAAACTATATTTCATCATATCAATATCCTGAAAACGCAGAGTTTGAAGATGGAAGCCGAATGGGTGATTCTTACACCGTAAGTTTTAACACAAATGGTGGAAACAATGTTTCTTCTGTCTCTGGACAAGTTGGAAACACAGTTAATCTTGTAACGCCAACCAAAAACAATTTTGACAACGGCGTTTACAAAACAACATTTACTTTTGCAGGTTGGTTTAACAACCCCGACTTTGCTGGAAGCCAAATTACATCAATGACAATTCCACGTGGTGGAGCAACACTTTATGCAAAATGGAACGAAAGCACAAGTTACTATCGCACAATCACATTAAACAGTAATTACTCAAGCAATTTAAATTCAAGCACAACACTTTTGCAAGGAACAAACTTTGTTTTGCCTGTGCTTTTAACACAAACACAAGATGACGGCATCACAAAGCAAACATTTAACTTTGTTGGTTGGTTTGACAACAAAAACTTTGAAGGACAACCAATTGAAAATGTTGTTGTTGGAACTGAAAATGTTGAACTTTTTGCAAAATGGAACATTGTTACAGAATTTTATCAAACAATTTCTTTTGACACTGGTTTTAATTGGTCAAATATCACCTCAATTACAACTTTTGCTGGAAAAGAAATTGTTCTTCCAACCCCAGAAACTTTCTTTGAAAACACACAAACAACACGAACAACCTACACCTTTGTTTGTTGGACATTGAATGATAAGGCTGTTTCTCAAAACTTTGTTGTTCCACAAAATGACATAACTCTTATTGCCATCTGGAACATTGACACAAAACACCTTAGAACAATCAACTTCACATCTTCAACATCATGGTTTAGTTCAGACAGCATTTCAGCAAGTGAAGGCGCAAACATAACTCTTCCAACGCCAAATCCATTAACACATGATGTTGATGAATTTGACACCACAAAAACAGTGAAAACATTTGCTTTTGCTGGCTGGAAACTTAATGGTGAATTTGTAAACTTTGATGTTATGCCAGCTGGTGAAAGCGACAGTTTTGAGCTTGTTGACGAATGGACACTTGTTGACACAAAACACTACAACACAATTGCATTTGATGCAAACTATGATGGCATTTCTGTAAATTCAATTACAACACCTGAAGGAAATTCAATTACTCTTCCATGCCTTGACTCACAAATTCAAGACAACGGAACAACTTTTTTAACCTACACATTTGCTGGTTGGTTTGATGAAAACAACAATCAATTTGTTTCAACACAAATGCCAGAAAGTGAAAATGTTTGCACATTTAGCTTAACAGCACACTGGAACATAACAACAGAATACTACTTAACCTTAAGTTCAACATATGGATTTAATGGCTCTGGAAATGCTGAAACTGTTAAACAGCACTTCCTTGCTGGCGCAAACATGACAAACTATCTTAATTCAAACATTCCACAAACAGTAAACAAAACATTTAGTAGTTACAAAATGACCTACACCTTTGCAAATTGGAACAGCCAGTCAACAACAATGCCACAAAGCGCAACAACAATTTCCGCAAACTTTGTAAAAACAAAAACCATAACAATCTCATTTAACACAAACTTTGTAAATCCAACAATTGTAAACAATGAAAGTCACATCACTGCCCCATCTGTTACCGAAACCAAAAACAAATCAATTGATTCAAGCGTTGCAACCTACACAGTAAGTTGGCAAGGTGATGAAAATTCAAGCACAACAATTAGCAGACCAACAGGTTCGGGAACAATTGATGCAAAAATGAAAATTTATCACAGCAGTGGAGACTTAACTGGATTAAATTCAACAACCTACACATTTAGAATTGTGTCATGGAACAACTCATCAAATCCAACTAACGTAACAACTGTTACACAAAGTTTGAAAAATACAACAGGAATTTTGCTAAAAGTTTACTACGGACAAATAACCATTTCAAACGCAAGTTACGCAACAGGCAACCTAACACTTTCTTCAAACACAACACTTTCGGCTGTTTGGCAAAAAATTTAAAAAAGAGAGCAATCTCTTTTTTTTATGCAAACAAATCCGTTAATTTGTGTTAAATTAAAAAAACACTTTACTTTTTTAGCATTTTCTTGTATAATTACACAAAAAGAATTTAGCAAAAGGAAAAACAAATGAAAATTAGCATTGTTAGTGATTTCTTTTTTGAAAATGAGGAATATAGTTTGTTTTTAAAAAATTTTAAATCACATTTTAATGTCATAACAGTTGGGCCAAGCCAAAATTGTGATTTTGTTTTGGAAGCAAAAAAAATCAAAAAAGACAAAGTAACGGCAAAACCAAACGAAGATTTAATTCGTGAGGCAATTTGCCAAACTGACATGATTTTTATTTTTTCTGATAAAAAAGTTGGAAAAATCGCAAAAAAAGTGGCTTTTGAACTTGAAATTCCTTTTGTTATGTTCAATCTTCCAAAATTTTGTGCCAAAACTTTGTTTAACTCTGCCAAATTTGTTGTGTGTGAACCAAAAAAAGTAAAACACCTTCAAATTCAAAAAAGCAGAAACATTTTTGCTTTCAACCCAGAAAAAGAAGACTGTTTTGAAAAATTTTCAAACTTTTTAAATGAAGCACTAAAATATTACAAAAATTATTTTAAAACACACCCTTGGGCAGAACCAAAACCAAAACTTGTTTATCCTGATAATCCTGATGACCACATGATGCATGTTAAAAGAACAAAGCACAAAGAAATTACTGAAAAATTTAAATACCTAAACAAAAATCCTTTATTTTTGTTGCTTGCAATCTTTATGCGAATATTTGCTTTGATTGTTTTGCCGTTTTGGCTTATTCCACATGCCAGATACAAAATTTTTGGCAAAGAAAATGCAAAAAAAGTAAAACACAAAGGTGTTTTAATGTGTTGCAACCATGTGCACATAACAGACTCTCTTTTGTGTGCAACCAGAATTTTGGGTCCAAAAAGAAAAGTTAGAATAATGGTTATGTCTGAAAACATGGACATCCCTGTTGCTTCAACATTAATGAAATCTTTGGGATGCTTCCCTATTGGCGACACTTTTGGTGGAATGAAAAAATGTAACAAATATGTTCAATATCTTTTAAGAAAAAAGAAGCCCGTTTTAATCTTTCCTGAAGCAGCACTTTGGAAGTATTATCACGGAATAAGACCATTTCACAAAGGAATTTTTGTTTATGCAGTTAAACACAACGCCCCAATACTTCCTGTTGTTATTACTTTTAGAACAAACAAAAATGGCCGTCAACGACTTGTGTTAAACATCTTAGAACCAATTTACGCAAATGGCAGAGATGTAGCCGTTCTTCAAGCTGATGTTGAAAAAATTTACAGAGATTTTACTGAAAAATTCTACAAAAAATATCGTTAAAAAATCGCAACTTTTTGCTGCGATTTTTTATTTTAAATCATAACACAATCATAACCAATAACCCAGCTAAAACAAGATAGCACACAAACCACCAAAAGTTAAGTTTCTGCACAATTTTTCGCATAAATTTTAAGCCAACCATTGCCGATAAAAACGCAAACAAAAATGCAACTACTACGCCCCAAATATCAACATTAACAACAATTGGCTTAAAAGACAACTCATAAACAAGACTTGCCAAAATGACTGGAATGCTCATCAAAAAACTAAAATCCAATGCTTTTTGTTTGCTTAAACCAAAAACTGTTCCAAACGCAAAGGTCGTTCCACTGCGACTAATACCCGGAAAAACAGCAATTGCTTGACCAAGCCCCATAAAAATTGAAGATTTTGCATTTACATCAGAAAATGTTTTTGTTTTTGCCCCAACAACCTGAGCAAGCCCCAAAAACAAGGCAGACACCAAAAAGCCAATACCAACAAAAAAAGTTGAAGAAAAAAATCCATCAAAAATTTTTCCAAAAAGCAAAACAAAAACAATTGCGGGAATCGTTGCCAAAACTAAAAACAAATTTTGTTTGCAAAATGGATGTTTTAACATTTGCCACAAAGTTTTTCGATAAAAAATGCAAACAGCAAAAAGTGTTGCAATGTGCAAAAAAACATTTAAAAAAATGCTGTCCATTTCAACTCCAAAAATTTTTTCAAAAACAAGCAAATGCCCACTGCTTGAAATTGGCAAAAATTCTGTTATCCCCTGCAAAAGCCCTAAAAAAATTGCAATCCAAAAACTCATGTTACCACCTTTTTAATTTAGAATATGCAACAAAAGTTTTTTTATGAAAAAACACAAACAAAAATGTTTGTGTTCTTTTTGTAAAAATCAGTCTAAAAAAATTTAAAAAAATGTGTTTTTTGTGTTATTTTTCAAAAATTAAATACTTTCCAACAAAACTATGATTTAAACTGTAGGTGGAATCAAGTAATAACAAGTCCTGCAAAACCCTTTCAACAATTTTTTTGGTGTTGGCAAAAACATCACTTTTTTCATGATACAAATTGTTAAAAAGTAGTTCCAAAAAAAGTTGATTGCTTTGTTTGCTGAGTTCATTAACCTGAAGACTTGCTTCATAAATGTGGTCATCATCAAAAGTTGTGTTTAAAACAAAGTAAACATCACTTGGCAAGTCTTTAATGTCTTTTTCAATATCCGTTTTACTTTCATCATCTAGCATAGAAAGCAAATTAAGTTTTGCAACAACGCACAAATTTATTTTGCCACTCGCTGAAACCAAAAAAGTTTTGATACCAACAATGTTTAAAAAAGTTGTTTTTGTTTCTTCATCAAAAACATCTTCTTGCCATCCGGCACCCAAACAAGCATTTAAAAAACATCCTAAATCATTTTTGTCAAACATTAAACTGTTTTGTTTAAAAACAACTTCTTGTGGTTTTAAATTGTCTTTTACAAAATTACCATTTAAATCAAAAATTTGTTTGTGCCCTGTGTTCTCCACAAAATTTTTAACCTTTGTTTCAAAACCTTGTTTATTCTCATTTGTTAAAATGTCTTGTTGATCAATCAAATGTGAAACATCAACTTCTTTCGCTAGTTCTTGCGAAAGAGTTACATACTTGCTCATTGTTTTAGAAATATCTGTGCATTTTGGGATAATAATGATTGATGCCACAACAAAAACAATCACCACCACAAGTAGTGAAGACAACCAAGTTCTTTCAAGAAACTTTTTCTTCTCTTTTTGTTTTTTTTCTTTTTTCTGCGTCATCAATTTCATCATCTATATTATAATAGAAAATTTTGTTTTTAGCAATTATATTTAAAATTTTTTTTGGTTTTTAGTTAAAATTTTATTCTTTTTTGCAAAAGTTGAAACACTTAAAAAATTTTTATCATAGCCATAACGCATTTCACTAAACCTTAACCACGCTCCAGACCAAGACTTTTCTTCATTTAAAACTTTTTGAACCATCGGATTTTGCAAATCTGTGTTGTTTTGTTGTTTTGTTAAATCAACCAAATTTTGTTCATCATAAATTTTGCATTGTAAATCACATTCAAGTTTATCACACCAAAAAGCAAACTTTGCTTCTTGTGTTTTTCTTTCATTAAACTCTTCAAGAATTTTTTCAAAATATTCAGCATTACTCAAGTGCCCAAACACTTTTTTTGTTGCTTCTTTGCCAAGTTTTTGTTTTTCTTCTTTTGTTATTTCAAAAGGTGTTAAATCACCAATTAAAATTTCTTCAGTTTCATGAACAGCAAGCATACACAAAACTTTTTTAATGTCTAATTCATAATCAAATTCACTCCACATAGAAATTGCAATCATTTGTGTTCCAAAAATGTGGTCAGCAACACTTTCAATTCTGTTTAATTCAACACCCCACTGTTTCCAACCGGTTCTAACAATATTTTTTAACGTGTTACATAACACATAAAACTCAACAACATTTTTTTCTTTTTGCATTTTAATCACCTTTTACACAACCATTGTAACAAAAATTTTAAAAAATGTCAATTTTAACATGATTTTTTATGAAAAATATGAATTTTTTTGGTTGTAATTTTGCATTTTTGTTTTTATTTTTAAAAATCATGTTAATCCTGTTGCAAAAGTTTTTGTTTTGTGCTAAAATGTTATTGTTTGGACAGATGTCAGAGTGGTTGAATGTACCTGTCTCGAAAACAGGTGAGCCGAGAGGCTCCGGCGGTTCGAATCCGCCTCTGTCCGCCAATAAAAAACTATCAGATCGGAAGAGCGTCGTGTAGGGGAAGAGTGTAGATCTCGGAGGTCGCCGTATCATTAAATAAGGCCAGCCATAA
>CAMVKM010000016.1 GCA_947168085.1 uncultured Clostridia bacterium
CACTTGTTCAAATTGTTATGCAAGATCTTCGGGATTGTGGCATAGAAATTAGAAATCCATTTAAAGAATCCAATGTCATCAAAATTGTTGACAAAAATGAAATCACAGAAAGCGACATCCAAAGTCTTTTTAGGGGCATTTTAAATATTGTTAAAAATGACATAACAAAAAAAGTTACACTTCAAGCAAAAAATGAAAAACAAGTGCTTGGCACTAAACTTGAAAATGCCATAAAAAATTTAAGACGCAAGGAAACAGAATTGTTATCTTTAGAAGAAGAATATCAAACGCTAAAATCCAAATTTGATGTTGTTTCACAAAATTTAGAAAAGGAAAAACAGCAAAATTTAATTCATTTAAAAAAAGTTAAAAATTTAGTTAGCTCCAGTAACATAAAAAAATTAAAAGAATTTTTGGTAAATTTGGAAGAAAAAGAAAACACATTAACAATTTAATAAAGCTAAAGCTGAAAAATAAAAAATATATTTTAAATATATTTTTTATTTTTTTAATGACATTTTTAAAAATTTGTTGTATACTTAGTAACGAGGTAAAAGTTATGAAAGTTACAACATTTGTTGCAAACAACAACTTTGATGCTGTTGATGAGCAAATAAAATTAATTGGTAGAGGGTTACAAAACAATGTTGAACAATTTGTTATTGTTCCAGACAGGTTTAGTTTGTCTTGCGAAAAACTTATTATGGAAAAACTTAATTTAACAGCAAGTTTTGATTTTCAGGTGTTAAGTTTGTCTAGGCTTGCCGGGCTTGTTCTTGGTAAAAAATTTGATAAAAAAATTTTAAGCATGCTTGATGCTGTTATGATTGTTCAGTTTTTAATCAAAAAAAACAAAGATAGGTTTGTTTGTTTTTCGTCAATTCCAGCAACAACAACTTTTGCACAAAGTTTGTTTGACAGCATTTCACAAATAAAAAGTTGCAAAATAACGCCCACAATGCTAAAAAATGCCACAGAAAAACTTGAAGATGGCAATTTAAAACAAAAAATGCAAGACATTGCACTTGTTTATGAACTTTATGAAAACTACATTTCAGAAAATTTTGTTGACAGCAACAACAAAATTGGGCTTTTGTGTGAGAAACTTAAGTCATCACAAATTTTTGAAGGTAAAGATGTGCATTTTTGTAATTTTCAAGATTTTACAGCGCAAGATTTTGATGTTGTGAAAAACAGCATAAAATGCGCTAAAAGTGTTTCACTAACAGTTAAACTTCCAAACAAAAATCAGCCAAATGCTGATGTGTTTTTACGTGACACACAAACAGCATTAAAGCAAATTTTTGATGAACTTAATTTGCGCCCAGAAATTGTTTTTTGTGACAGCAAACAAACAAACACAAATAAGCACATAACAAACAATTTGTTCTGTCTAAATCCAGAAGTTCAAGAAATTGAAAACAACCAAGTCATGCTTTTTTCTGCAGAAAATTTGGAAGAAGAAGTTGTTTTTGTTGCAAAAAAAATTTTGTGGCTTTTGGGACAAGGAGAGCAACTTTCAAACATTGTTTTAAATGTTTGCGATTTGAAAACTTATCAAGGCATTTTGCAAAATATTTTTAATCGTTATGACATTCCTTTTTGGATTGATCAAGATGTTTGCCTTGACTCTACTGAGATTGCAAAATTGTTTAATGCACTTTTTGATGTATTAAAATTTGGTTATCAAACAGATGATGTTTTGAGATTTGTTTTTAATGGACTTATTTTTCTTGATGAAAATGAAAAACAAGCATTTGATTTTTACTCTAAAAAATTTGGACTTGTTGGCTTTTTGTGGACAAAACCACTAAAACTTAAAAATGTTGATGAAAATTTAAAACTTTTTGAAGCAAAAAAACTTGAAATAATGGGCAAAATTCAAAATGTTGAAGAAGAGTTTAAATCTTGTAAAACACTAGCAGATTTTTGCCTTGTTTTAAAACATTTTGCACAAAATTTTGAAATTCAACAAAAATGTGAAGACCTTTCATTAAAATTTGAAAATTTGGGAAACTTGAAACAATCAAGCATTTTTAGACAGTGCTTTGAAAAGATTGAAAAAATTTTAGAGCAAATGGTGCTTGTTTTGGGTGATGAGGAGTGCTGTTTTGATGAATTTTGTGACATGTTTAATGTTTGTTTAAAATCAAGCCAAATGGTGCCACTTCCAATGGGAACAAACAATTTGCTTGTTGGGCAAATGCTGTCAAGCATGTTTGAACCAAAGCCATATGTTTTTGTGTTGGGTGCAACTGAAGAAAATCTTCCAGCGTTTATGAAAGATGTTGGCATCATAAGTGACACAGACATTGCTCTTTTGCAAGGCATTAACATAAATCCAACAATTGAGCAGATTAACAAAAAAACAATTATGACAGTGCTTGAAAATTTTGCACTTGCAACAAAACAACTTTGTGTTACATATCCACGTAACATAAGGTCATCTGAACATGGGCCAAGCCAAGTTTTTGCAAATCTTTGCAAAATGTTTAGTGCCGGTGGGCAATGCTTAGATGTTGTTCCAATCAACAATTTTTTGCAAGACAAAAACTTTTTTAAAAATTTTGAAGAGCGTGCAAAGTTTTTGTTTCCAACAAAAAAAGATGTTTTGTTTTGGATTTTAAGTTTGCCAGAACAAGACTTTAAAAACAAACAATTAAAAGAATTTGCTGAAAAGATTTTTCAAACAAATGAGTTTAAAAATTTTGAAAACAACGATTCAAAATTTGTTAAAAACGCAAAAGATTTGTTTTTTACAAAAGGTTTTACAAGTGCAACCGAAATTGAAACTTATTTTGATTGTCCTTTTAAACATTTTGTTAGATATGGATTAAAACTTCAAGAAAAGCAAACAAGCAAGGTTGACCCAATGAATGTTGGAAATATTTTGCATGAAGTTGTTGAAAAGTTTGCTGTTTTTGCGGCAGACAAAATTTTGGGTGATGATGAAATTGAAACTTTTGCTTCAAACATTTTTAAGAAAATTTGTGACAGTGCAGAATATGAAAGATTTTTAATTGATCCACAAAACCAAATTTTGATGAAAGGGCTTTTAAATGAAAGCAAAAGAATTTGCAAGGCCATAAACTATCAAAACAGCCACAGTAAATACAAAATCAAGTTTGTTGAAGCTGTTTTTGGTGACAAAAATTTTGCGCCACAACTTTCGATTGCGGTTGTTAATTCAAACAAAAAACTAAAAATGAGTGGAAAAGTTGACAGGGTTGACTTTTTGGGCTCAAAATTTAGGGTTGTTGATTACAAAACGGGAAAAAGCAAGTCAAGTTTTGAAATGCTAGATCTTTACCTTGGCAAAAAAATTCAAATTTTTGTTTACATGAAAGCAATTTTTAATGGCATGAAAAATGTTTTGCCAACGGGCGCTTTTTACTATCCACTTCACAATGAGTATTTAAAGTCTGCGCCAGCATTTCCTTATGAAAATCATTGTATGAAGGGTGTTACTATTGACGACTTACAAAACTTTTTCGACCAAGATGACAATGTAAACAAGGACAACCCAAAAAGTTTTATTGTTGATTTTTCGTTAAAAGATGGAGTGTTAAAAGATAGTGTAAATCTTGTGTCTGAAAATCAGCTTTTAAGAATGATGGATTACTCACAAAAAGTTATGTCACTGGCAATAAGTGAAATTTTTGAAGGCTATATTGAACCAAAACCATTAGACAATTCTTGCACTTACTGCAAAGCTAAAGGTTTTTGTCCAATTAAAAAGTTTAACCAAGAAGCTTTTAGACAGACAAATTTTGCAGTTACAAAACAAACATTTGAGGAGGTTTTAAAAGATGAGCCAAAAGAAGCTTAAACCAGAACAACAACTTGCAATAGAGTTTGAAAACAATGCACTTTTGCCAGCAAATGCAGGCAGTGGAAAAACTTTTGTAATGCTTCAGCGAGTTGTTTTTGCTATCACAAAAAAACAGGCAAAAGTAACAGATTTTTTGCTTATCACTTTTACTGATAATGCTGCAAGCCAAATGAAAAGCAAATTGCAAAAAGAACTTTTAAAAGCCTACAACAATGAAACTGATGTTGAAATTAAAAAACACATAAAAAATCAAATAAACCTTTTGTCTGTTGCAGACATTAGCACCATAGACACATTTTGTTACAAGATTATAAGAAAATATTTTTATGCTCTTAAAGTTGAATCAAACTTAAACATTTGTGATGACACAATGAGAAAAAACTTAAAAGAAAAAGCATTTTTAAAAACCTTGAACACATTTAGCAGTCTTGATCGGCAGGATTTCTTTTCACTTGTTTCCGATTATGACAATAAAAGAAATTTTTCAACGCTAAAAGAAATTGTTTTTAAACTTTCTGAAAAACTTGAAAATGTGCCAGACAAAAAACAATTAAGGCAGGCAATGATTGATGTTTACAGCAAAGATTCAAACAAAATTTTTGAAGTTTTAAAAAATTGGTGCTTGATGTGTTTTGATTTTTACAAAAAAGAATTTGAAAAATTGTTAATTGAAGCCAAAGGGCTAGGTGCTCAAAAGGTTGAAAATGTTTTAGTGCCAATTTTAGATTTTTTGGACAAGATTGATGAAAACACAAGTTTTCAAAACATGCACAAAGAAGTTTTTGATTTTTCTTTGCCAAAAATTCAAAAAGAAAAAGAAGAAGAAAAACAAAGTGTTTATGAAAGTTTGAAGGAAACAAAAGAAGAATTTTCAAAAGAACTTAAAAAATTAAAAGAGCTGTTTTTGTTTGATGATTTTGAAAAATTAAAAGCAGACCTTTTGTGGTGTGAAAGTAATGTAAAAATGATTCTTGAAATGGAAGAAGATTTTGAAGAAAATTATTTAGATTCAAAAAAGCAAAAAAATGTTTTGGATTTTGCTGATTTAGAGCATTTGTGCTTAAAAGTTTTAAGAGACAAAACTCTTGCAAAAGAAATTAGCTCGTCTTACAAACAAATTTTTGTTGATGAGTATCAAGATGTAAACGAAATTCAGGAAGAACTTGTAAATCTTTTGTGGAAAAGTGGAAAAAATGTGTTGTTTTTGGTTGGTGACCCAAAACAAAGCATTTATGGTTTTAGACACACAAATCCACAGATTATGATTAACAAACTAGAGCTTTTTACACCAAAAAGCAGCACAACAAAAGCAATTCCACTTTTGTATAATTTTAGAAGCAACAAAAACATTTTAGAGTTTTCAAATTTTGTGTTTTCAAAACTGATGACGCAAAAAAACTCAAAACTAAATTATGAAAAAGACGGGCAATTTTTGGTTGGCATCGAAAATTTTCCACAAAATGCCGATTTTCCTTCGGTGGAAATTGACATAATTAATTCATCACAAGAAAAAGAAGAAAAAATCAATCCAACAAACATCTACAGTGTTAAAGAATCTCAAATGTGCTTTAAAGACAATCTTTTGCTTGCAAGGTCTGAAGCAAGTGTTATTGCAAGCAAACTTGCGGAAATGTTTGAAAAAGATTACATGATTTTTGAGCCAGACAAGGAAGATAATGGTGGAATGCGAAAACTTGAGTTTTCAGACATTGCTATTTTGTATCGTTCTAGGGGACCATATGTTAATACCATTTTGTCTGAACTTGAAAATTTTGGGATTCCAATAAAAAAGGTTAGCAAAGAAAAAGTTTTAGAAGAGTATGAAGTTCAAGTTTTAATAAATTACTTAAAACTTTTGCACAACAGTGATGATGATTTTGCTTTAACTGGCTTTTTAACAAGCCCTGTTTTAAACATGAGCATGGAAGAACTTTCGAAAATCCCAAAACTTGAAAACAAAACTTTTGCTCAAAGTGTTTTAGAAAGTGACAATGAAAAAGTGTTGCAAGCAAAATTGCTAATTGAAGACGGAAGAAAAAATCTTTTGAACAGCACGATTTTTGATGTTTTGAATTGGTTTTTAGAAAAAACAAGTTACAAGGCAAAATTGTTAACTTTGCCAAATGGACAAAACAAGGTGTTGAACACAAATGTTTTTGTTAATGATTTTCAAAATCATTCGCACAACAATGACTTGGTTGCTTATCTTGCCTTTTTGGAACAAAATGATGAAATCAAAGTTGAAACCGAAAGCGGTGGGGAACAAAACGCCATAAGTGTTATGACAATGCACAAAAGCAAGGGTCTTGAATTTCCAGTTGTTTTTGTCGTGAATTTGTCGCATCAATTCAGTTTTCAAGATTCTTACGGGCCATGTTTGTTTTCGGACAATCTTGGGATTGGTGTTGAACGTTTTGACAAACAACAGCGCTTTAAATCTGATACAATAGCAAGAAGCGCAATAAAGATAGACCAAAAACAAAAACTGTTTGCCGAAGAATTAAGACTTTTGTATGTTGCTTTAACAAGGGCAAAAAACCATTTGTTTTTGCTGGGCTCTTCAAAACTAGAAAACTTAGACACAAATGTAGAAGACTTTCTAATCTACAAGAAAAAGAACAACTTTGACCAAATTTTGTCAACACTTGGCAAAAGCAATTTAAATGCCCTTATGGCAGGCAAAGACCATTTAAAAATTGCAACAAACAAAGACAAGACAACTTTTGTTGAAGTTAATGTTTTTAAACCAGTTGAACAAGAAATTTTGCACAATGCCACACAAAACAACAATCAAAGTGATGATTTTCTGCGCTTTAGTGACAATATTTTGCAAAATATTGAAAAAAATCAACAAATTTTAAAGACACAAATCACAAAAAGTGGTGTTGCTCTAAAAAACAGTGTAAGCAGACTTATGGAAAAAGAAGACAACAAGGAAAATGTTTCTTTAAGTTTTAAAAAGTTTGAAATTTCTGAAAACATGACAAGCCCAGACAAAATTGGAACGGCTTTTCACAGCGCTATGGAAATTGTTCCATTTGAACTTGAAACAGAGCAAGAAGTCCGAGATTTCCTTGAAAAGAACATGGATCATGAAGAATTTTTGCTAATTAACACAACAAAGATTTTTAGGTGTTTGCAAAATCTAAAGCCACTTTTAAAAGTCTCAAAAAAAGTTTTAAGAGAAGCAAAATTTTATCTTTATGATCAACACAAAAATCTTGTGCCAAATGGAAATGACAGCAAAATTTTGGTTCAGGGAATAGTGGATCTTGTTATTTGTTTTGATAATGAAGCAATACTTGTTGATTACAAAACAAATCATGAACAAAATGACCAAAATTTGATTAAAAAATACCAAATTCAACTGGATTGTTACAAAATTGCAATAGAAAATGCATTAAAAGTTAAAGTAAGTCGCAAAATTTTATATTCTTTTTTCAAAGATTATGCTATTTTTGTTTGACAAATGCACAAAATAATATTATAATAATACCAAATTAAGATGAAAAGTCTTAAAAAAATGGGAGAAAACTATGACAACAAACTTATTTGGTGGCGTTATTGAAAGCGCCTTTGATGCATTAAAAAATCTTTTTAATGGTTTAAGTTATGATATCGTTTTTGCTGTTGCAGTTGGTCTTATGGTGGCTTTTGTTATTGTTGCTGCTATAAGAATTCGTTTTTCGTTTGAAAAAACAGCAGTTCGATCAATCAAAAAAATGAACAAATACATGCTGAACATAATAGGCATAAATGAAGATAATTTGCTGGCTTTCCACAAAAATCTTCAGAAGATGCCACAAAAGATTAGAGAGCGTTGGCAACTTTACATATTGGAGCGTGAAGGACTTCCAAGCAGATACCTTACTGCAGAGTATTGCATAAGGCGCCCACTTGCCAGCAGTGTTATGAAAGGAGTTCAAAAGCAAGTTAAGCTTTCGGCAATCCTTATTTCAATTATTACCTTCATTTTAGGTTTTCCATTTGTTTTAAATGGTGGAACAGATGGTGGAACCGTTGTTAAAAACCTTGTTCAGTATTGTTTGGTAACTCCAATGATTGTAATGCTTATTGCCTCTGTTTGTAACATGATTATTGAAAGAAGTTATGGCTCGCTTAATGCGAAAATTTATGATGAATTTGAAAAATTTGTTCGCGCTTTAAACAAAGCAGTTGCAACAATGCCTGACAGCATAGACTATCAAGTTTTGTTTAGTCAAAAAGAAATTGAAGAAGGAATTCCTGTTCTTCGTGAATATCTTGAAAAACAAAAACTTGAAGAACAACAAATGCTTGAACAAAGCAAATACGCAGCACTTGCTCACAGCCCATATGACTTTCAAGAACTTGGCGTTGATGGTGAACAACTTATTACACGTGCCGTTGATGAGAGTGAAAACTTCTTGATGAAAAAGATTGGACTTCAAAACGAAATTCAAGATTACGAAAAGAAACTTGCACAATCTCAACAAAACATGGATGAAATTGAAAAAGAAGCAAACAGAAAACTTCAAACAATCAAAGAAAACATTGAACGTCTTAACAAAGCAATTTCAGAAACAACAAACCGTGTTGAAATTAACTACAACAATCGTCAAATTAAAGATGAAATGGAAAAACGTGCTGCTGTTGAAAAAGATTTAAGGTCACTTCTTGCAAAAGAACAAGTTGTTCTTAACGAATGTAATGTTGAAATTCAAAAACGTAAAGAAATGATTGAAAAAGACAAAGATCAAGTTGAAGTTGCTCTTAAGTCAGAATACAACACATTTGCAGTTAAGGTTTATGATACATTAAGCAACAAACTTTCAGAAGAGCATGAAGATGTTATCAAAGACTATCAAAATCAAATGCTTAATGCAAATTTAAAAGCAAAAAATCTTGCAAGGGAACTTGAAGAAAAAGATTCTGTTATTGCTGAAAAAGATTTGGTGATTTCAAACCTTCAAGCTGCACAACAAGTTGTTCAAGCACAACCAGCAGTTGCCTCTCAACCAGAGCAAGTTCAAGCCCCAGCGCCAGAACCTGTTCCAGAAGTTGTGTCACAACCAGAACCTGCACCTACTGAAGAGAATTTGATTGCAGCACAAGATGATGCAATGCAAGACCAAGTTTTCTATGATGAAAGTGGGGCAGCCATTGACTACTCTCAATACTTTGATGAAAATGGAAACTTTATTGGTGGGGATTTTGCTGAAACTGAAGTTGCGCCACAAGAAGGTGAAAACGCAGTAGCAGATGAAACTCTTGTTGTAACCTCACCTGAATTAGAGCAAGCTGAAGAAACAAATGAAGAACAACCAGCAGAGCAAGTAGGAGAACTTTCACTTCCTTATGAAGGATCAATGCAACTTGTTGGAGAACCTAACGCTGAATTTTTGCCTGTTATTGTGGAAAAAGAGAAGAAAAAACCAACAAAAACAAAAAAACAAGCATCAAAGAAAGCCGAAACAAAATCATCAAAGCCAAAACAGGCAAGCAAGAAAAAATCAACAACAAAAAAAGAAGCTGAGCCTAAAAAATCAGCAACATCAACCAAAAAAGAAACAAAGGCAGAACCAAAAAAGAAAACTGCCGCAAAAACAGCAGCAAAGCAACCTGTAAAAAAAGGAACCAAAAAAGAAGAGGTTAAGAAGCCGGTTCAAAAGAAACAACCAGTTAAAACAACAAGCAAGAAAAAAGCTTCAACCATAAAGGTTGCACAAGAAAGTTTGAAGTCGGCAAAAACTGAAGACGATTTTAACGAAATTCAAAAACAAATTAACAAAGAACAGAAAAAACTTAAACAAAACAAAGATGCTTTGCAAGATGAAATCACAAAGGCACTTAGCAAAATGGAAAACTCATCCACAAAAACCAGCAAAGCAACAAGCATCAAAAAAATAAAAGAACTTATTGATCAATTAAAAGAAAAGGCAAAACAAGCAAAGCAAAACGGAGCAAACAAAGAAGAAATCAAAAGTATAAATGCATCAGTTGCTGAACTTGTTGAAGCTTTAACAAAGTTTTCTTCGAAAAAGTAAGATATTAATATTTTAAAAAATAGAAGCGGGAAAAAAGGAAGGCATCAGCCTTCTTTTTTATTTTTCACTTTAAATTTAAATAGTTTTTTGGTTAATAAGGAAAGAAAAATGCCAGCAACAAAAGAAATTATGGCAAACAATCTAAATTCTCCAAAGTTTTGCCACAAGTTAACAGCAAAAAAACACAAAAAGCACAAAATTGTAACAAAAAAATCTTTTATAAATTTAACGACTTTGTTTTTTGGTTTTAAAAAATTTGAAAGCAAAATTAACCCACCACACAAAAGTCCAGATAAAAACAAAAAACAAAAGGCACTAAATTGATTGGCTGTTTCAAAAAGCATTATTTAAAAACCTTTTTCCAAAAACTTTTTTTCTCACCTTGATATTTCAGACTGTTAACTTGTCCATTAACTTCTAAAATGCCTTGAAGAACATCAAGTTTTTCTATGTGCATGTTTTTTCCTTGAACAAACATGTTTGTTCCCATAACTTTGCAAACAATTTGATTTTCGTTGCTGCTTTCAACTTTTTCAACTCCAAAAATTTGTAAAAATTTGCGGTTGTCGCACAAAACTTTGTGATTTAAATTTGTTTTTTCCATCAAATCCACCTTTTTAATTAGTTGTATGCAAATTTGTAAAAAAATATTTCTTTTTTTGTTAATTTGTGTTATACTTAACTTATAACAAAAAAACAAGGTGGTTTTTTATGGAAATATTGCAAGATTTATCATTGAATGAACTTCAAAAGGTTGTTGAAAATTTGGGTGAAAAGCCATATCGAGCAAAACAAATTTTTGAGAATCTTTATCTTGGAAAAAATTTAAATGAAATGACAAATGTTCCAAAAGAATTAAAAGAAAAACTTTTGGAAAAATTTGTTGATGAGCCCATAAAAATTGTTGAAGTTCAAAAATCAAGTGATGGCACTCAAAAATTTGCCTACAAACTTTTTGACGGTCACATTATTGAAGGTGTTTTGATGTGCTACAGTTATGGCAACACTTTGTGTGTGTCAACGCAGGTTGGCTGTGCCATGGGGTGCAAGTTTTGTGCGTCAACACTTAATGGAATGGCAAGAAATTTAAGTGCTGGCGAAATTTTATCTCAAATTTTGGTTGTTAACAAACTTTTGGGTGGAACAGCCAAAAAAAGGCAAATTACAAATGTTGTTTTAATGGGAAGTGGTGAACCACTTGAAAATTTTGAAAATGTGTGCAAATTTTTGTTTTTGGCAACAAGCAAAGATGGCATAAACATTTCAGCCCGAAACATCTCACTTTCAACATGTGGAATTGTTCCAAAAATCAAAAAGCTTTCAAAACTTGGGCTTCCAATCATTTTAACGATTTCACTTCATGCACCAAATGATGAGATAAGAAAAACAATTATGCCAATTGCAAACAAATATTCTGTTAAAGAAATTGTTGATGCCAGCAAAATTTATTTTAATGCAACAGGAAGACGTGTTATTTTTGAATATGCTTTAATTGAGGGGGTTAACGACACAAAAGAGTGTGCCAAAGAGCTTTCAAAACTTGTAAAAGGTTTTCCAAGCCATGTTAATTTAATTCCTTTAAATCCTGTTGAAGAAAGGGTTTTGAAGGCAACAACCAGAAAAAAAGCCGAAGAATTTTTAAAAGAATTAACGTCTTTGGGTGTTTCTGCAACCATAAGGCGCACAATTGGTGAGGACATTGATGGCGCTTGCGGACAACTTAGAAACAAAATTTTAAAACAAACACAAGATGAAAAGTCAAGTTAAAACTTGATTTTTTATTTTAGTCTTGAATGCTTGCAAAAACACAAGATTTGTGATAAAATTAATCCATAAATTAGTTGTAAATTGATGGCTGATTTACTAAAAATAGGGGAAATGCAAGCAAAACAACACAATGGCAAGCAAGAAAATGCTTGATTTTTTGGTGTTATTTTTAGTAAAAGGAAAGTAATTATGAAATTAAAATCATTTAGAGTGCAAAATTTTAGGTCATTTTTGGATTCAGGTTGGATTGATTGTCAAGACTTAACTGCAATTGCTGGAGTTAATGAAGCTGGAAAAAGCAACCTTTTAAAGGGGCTTTGGAAACTTAAACCAGCTTTTCAAGCAGACAATCAAATTCTTCACAGTGACCTTCCAAGAGACAATTTTGATGAACTTATGAAAATGGAAAAGCTTCCAGATTTTGTGTCTGCAAAATTTGAATTAGAACCAAAAGACCAAAACCTTTTGCAAAAGTATTTTCCAATGCTGAAAAAGTTTGACCATTTAAAGGTATCACGAAGTTTGTATGGAAAGTACACACTTGAAGTGCCAATAACCGTTCCAGAAAGTGAAGCCAAAAAACTTCATGATTTTATCATAAAAATTATGCCAGGTTTTATTTACTACAGCAACTATGGAAATCTTGACAGCAACATTTATTTGCCACAAATGCTTAAAACTTTTAACAAAAAAGGTGTTAGCACCATAAGTCCAACAAAAAAACGCACCATAAAATTGCTTTTGTTGTATGTTGGAATAACCCCAGAAATGTTAAAAAAAGACATGCCAGTTTTGTTTAATGGGCAAAGCGATGGAATTTTGACAGCATCTGAACTGCAAAGCCTTATTGTAAAGAAAAAAGAGTATCAAAAACTGTTTGAACGTGCAGGTGAGCGCCTTAGCAAGGAATTTGCTGAAGTTTGGAAACAAGGTGACTACAAATTTGAATTTGTGTTTGAAGGTGAAAACCTTAAAATTTGGGTTACTGACGGCATGGGAAATCGAGCACCACTTGAAGAGCGAAGTGTTGGAATGCAATGGTTTTTGTCATTTTTCTTGGTGTTTTCTCTTGAAAGCAAAATGTTTTACACAAACACAATTCTTTTGCTTGACGAAAGTGGAATGACACTTCATGGTTTTGCTCAACAAGATTTGGTTGATTTTATGGAACAAATGTCAAAAACCAATCAAATTGTTTACACAACTCATTCAAACTACATGTTGCCAACAAAAGACCTTAACCGTGCAAAAATGGTTTTTAAAGATGACAAAGGTCACAGCATGGTTTCAAATGATCTAAAATCAAACGGTTTTAAATCAAGCAAAGATTCACTTTTGCCTGTTCAATCAGCTGTGGGCATCGAAGTTTCTAAGTCAATTCTAATGAGTTCTGAAAAAGTTTTGGTTTTGTCAACAGCTGATCAATTTTTGCTTACTGCCATGAAAAACTTTTTGGGTGGTAAAGGCAAAATAAAAGCAAGGCAAGACGTTGTGTTTGTAAGTGCTGGGCTAAATGGTCTTGATGCAACAGCGCAGGTTTTGTCTGAGGGTTCAGAACTTCCAATAGTGTTTTTGTCTGGAAAAAATGAAACAAAAGCTTGTACACAACTTTTGCAAAAAACTTACAAAGAAGACGCTTTTAAAATTAAAAAATTGTCTGATTTTGGAGATTTTGACACAATTGAAGATGTTGTTCCTTATGAAATTTTTGCAAGGTCAAGTGGAAATTATTTAATCAGAATTTTGGATGCAAATTTTGAACTTGAAACAAATCTTCCATTTGTTGAGCAAATTGAAGAATATGCACAAGAAAAAGGCTATGTTTTGCCAGAGTCTTACCGAGAAGAAATTGCTAAAAGAACAAAGAATTTTATGAACAAAAACTTTGATGACATAAAACTTGACCGCGGAACTAAAAAATTGTGGACAAAAATGTTGAGGGAAATTTTAAAAATATAAAGAAGGAGAAACAAATGACACGTAAAATGCTAAATGGAATGAAACAAAAAGAAGTTTTGATTTTAACAGTAAGAGAAAATGAACATGGGCACAGTTTTGTAACAGCCATAAACACAGAAACTGGCCACATTTTGCCTGAATTTATGTGTCTTTCAAAAAAGCCACTTCAGGTTGGTGCAAAAAATTTTATGTATGTTAACAATGATGTTATAAGATGCGAGGACAAGTTACCTTACTCAAAACTTGAAGAGCCAGAACAAAGAATTCAAAATATCTTAAAAACATTTGAAGTTGTTAAAAATCGTTATGAAAATGAAAGTGAAGGACTTTATGAAAAACAGCGATGGGTTTACACACAAGCTTTTGGACGAATGGTTTTTGCTATAGATTCAATTTTGTTTGATGAGCTTAAACCCAAAAAAGAAAATGCTTTTCAAATTCAACTAAAAAATATTGAAATTGACATTGATGAAATATCAAAACAATTAAACACCAATGCATCAAAAGGGCAAAAAAATCAAGATGAGCTTTTAAAAGAAAAAACCAACAATTTAAAAGATGAAATTCACAAACTTGATTTAATTTGGGATTTGCAAAGCAAAACTTCTTTGCAAGTTTGGGAACAAATTGCAGATGAGGGCATGAATTCAGAAGAACTTTTGTCGGTTAAGCCAAAAGAGAAAAAACAAACAAAAACAACAAAAAAAGCTGTGCAAAAAACATTATTAGAATTTTAGAGGAGAAAAACATGACAAAAAAAGTTGTTGTGGGTGTTGCTTGGACTTATGCAAACAGCGACATTCATTTAGGTCATATTAGTGCATACATAAGTGGTGATGTGCTTGCTAGATATCACAGACTTAAAGGTGATGATGTTTGCATGGTTAGTGGAACAGATTGCCATGGAACACCTATTACTGAAAGAGCTTTAAAAGAAAACACAACTCCAGAAAAAATTGTTGAGCATTATCACAATCAATACAGTGAAGTTTTTAAACAACTCGGGTTTAGTTATGATTGCTACACAAAAACAGCTTCGCCATATCACCACGAAAAAGTTAAAGAAATGATAAAAACTTTGTATGACAAGGGATTTATTTACTCAAAAACAGAACAGGCGTCATATTGCCCAAATTGCAAAAAATTTGTTTATGACCGTGAAGTTGAAGTTGTTTGTCCAAAATGTGAAGGAGTAAGCAAGGGTGATCAATGTGATCATTGCGGCTATGTTTTTCAAACACAAGACCTTTTGAAAGGAAAATGCCGAATTTGTGGATCGAGAACTGAAATTAAAGACAACACAAATCTTTACTTTGCTTTGTCAAAATTAGAACCCGAAATGAAAGCTCATTTTGAAAATTGCAAAGATTTGTGGCGCAAAAACACAGTTAATGAAACAGAAAAGTTTTTAAAAGAAGGTTTGGTTGATCGAGCAGTTACTCGTGACCTTAGTTGGGGAATTGATGTTCCTTTTTCTGGCTTTGATGACAAAAAAATCTATGTTTGGATTGATGCTGTTTGGGGTTATGTTTCTGCCACAATGAAATATTGTGAAGAAAATGGAAAGGATTGGAAAGATTTTTGGGTTGACAAAAAAGACGGTAGCAATCTTGTTTATCTTTGCCATGGAAAAGACAACATAGTTTTTCACACAATCATTTTTCCTGCGCTTTTAAAAGCTTTTGATGATAAAATGTTTCTGCCAAATGTTTGTGTTTCAACTGAGTTTTTAAATGTTAATGGCGAAAAGATGAGCAAAAGCAAAGGCAATGGACTTTTGATGATTGACATGATTAAAAAGTTTGATCCAGACAGTTTAAGAATGTTTGTTGTTGCAAATGGTCCAGAAAAACGTGATTCAAATGTTTGTCTTGATGATTATCAAGCACTTCACAATGGCGAAATTGTGAACAAGTTTGCAAATTTTGTGAACAGAACATTAAACTTTAAAGGTCTTGATGGTTTTGTTCCAACTGGCATAATTGACCAAGAAATCAAAGATTTGGTTAAACAAACTTTTGAAAAAGTTGCAAAAAACATTGAAAACATTGGCTTTAGAGATGCTGTTTCTGAAATTTTTTCACTTGTTGAAAATGCCAACAAATTTTATGACACACAAAAACCATGGCTTTTGTTTAAGGAAGAAGACAAAACAGCGTTTAACAATGTTATGGCAACTTGTGCTTATGTTATTGCAAATCTTTCTGTGTTGTTTGAACCTTTTATGCCATTTTGCTGCAAAAAAATTCAAAAACATTTTAACATTTGCGCTGAAAAATGGCAACCAATAGACTTTGTTGGTGGAAAGAATTTTGGAGTGTTTGAAACAATGTTTTCAAGGCTTTCAAAAGAAGATTTTGAATAAAAAAAGACTAGTTGTTGCTAGTCTTTTTTTGTGTTTTTGTAGGCAATAAGTGAAAGCATCATTTCTTCCTTTGTAAGACCACCATGTGCGCCAAGTGGTTGACTGGTTGGAAGGTGATAAAGGGTGGTGTAAGCAAGGTTTGATTTTCCTGTGCTCACAATCCAGTAATCGCCCAAAAATCCATCAACTTTTGGGTGCGGAGTTCCTGTTCCAAAAAGTTTCATATCCAAAACTTGCTTCCGTGAAAACAGCACAAATTCGTCTCCCAAATATTTTTTCACAAGTTTTTTAAATTCCTTGTCTCGTCCTTTTTTAACAAACACACAAAAAGCTCTTGGTCCACCCGTTGGTGGCATTAAAAGTGTGTCATCAAGGTCAGGAAAATCGGTTAAATCAAAAACCTTGTCAACATAACTTTGCCCATGGTCGGCACAAATCAAAAAAGTTGTGTTGGGGCAATTTTTTGCAAGATTTTCAATTTCGGCATCAAATTCAATCAAAAGTTTGCTGGTCTCTTCGCTGTAAGGCCCAAATTTGTGCATTGTGTTGTCGGGGTGATTGTGATAAGCGTAGATAACTTTTTGTCCATCAAGTGAACACAATGTTTTAACATTTTCGCACATTTCATGAAAAGTGTCGTAAGTGATTTGTGTTATGTTTCCAAACAAATCACGAGCTTCTTGAATGCTGACACCATAGGCCTTTACTTTGCCTTTTGATTTTTCTTGAATATGTTCAAAAATGTTTGAAAAACCCAAAACATCATCAGCAATATGAGGTTTTGTTAAAGGTTTTTTTGAGTAGGCATCTGTGTTTAAGTAAAGATTTACGCTGCAACCAACATCTTTAAGATACAAAAACAAACTCATCCAGCCATGTTCAATGGGTGTAAGCCCAGTTTTGTAGCTCATGGTTCCTGCTGTTGTTGTGGTTGGAAAAACTGCTGTTATGTCAGTTAGCACATTTTTTCTTAAAAAACAATCTTCTGGAAGATTTCTTTCCAAAACAGCTTTGCTCATGCCGTCTAAAAGCATAACCACAATGTTTTTTGTTTTACGTTTTAAAATTTTGTCAACAGCATCAAGGGTGTTGTGACCAGTTTCAACATGAAAAGCTTTTGCAACAGACGCAATCATGTTAACATAGCAATTTTTGTAATCGGGAAGATATAGTTTTGCCATTACAAAATTTCTCCATCAGTTGCCACTCCGCCACATTCCACAATTGCTTCATTGATTGGTGTGTCATCAAGGTGTGCAACAAAATAGCCAAGCCTTAGTGCTTTAATATACTCATTGTTTGGCATTTGTGGTGGAAGCTTTAATTTTAAAACATAAACATAGCCTTTAATTGGTTGGCCGTTGAACATCGCCTTAACTTTAATTCGTTTGTAAGCATAAGGAAATCTTTCAAAATTGTCTAGCATAAGTCTTGCTTTTTCTGAAATATCATAAATAGCAACAGGAACTTTTGCTCCTTTTTTCTTTTCAAGTGTTGCAACACCATGATTTGCAAAGCCTCTAAATTTTAGTGCAAAATTTTCAAGTTCTCCATATCCAATAAAAGCAGCTTCGTCACTGTGAGAATTCATTTCTGTTTGAGAAATGTTTGTTCCATAGGCAAACATTGTAAAACTTGTTGGTTTTTTTGACATAAATTTTTTCTCCTTTTTGACTATTATAAACTTTTTTTTAAAAAAAGTAAAACAAAAACATGAAAAAATTTTAAAAAAACTATATTTTTATTGAAAATAAAAAAAATCCCAAAAATTTGGGTTTTTTGTAGTGGAGCGAATGATGGGAGTCGAACCCACCTCACAGGCTTGGGAAGCCCGGGTACTACCGATGTACTACATCCGCAAACAAACAAGATTATAGCACATAAACACAAAAAAATCAAATACTTTAACTTGTTTTTAACAAAAATAATTCATTATTTAGTTAAATTAGCAAAAATTTTTTTAAAACACTAGATTTTATCAACATTTCCACAAAAAGCAGATATTGACATTTTTTGCTAGATATGGTATAATTACAATAGTAAAAAAGTTGTTTTTAGGAGTGAAAAATGGAAAAAAGAAAGGATGAAGATTTAACACCAGAAGAACTTGAATTTAAGTTTCACAAAGAAGGTCTTTGGGACACAGAAGAAGAAGAGTTAAAAAAACACATAGCGTTTTTTGAAGAAAAAGCAAAAAAGGATGGAAAAGCTTGTTTTACTCTTGCAACATATTATCTTTTTGGTGCTCAAGACTACAAAAATGGATTGTTTTATGCAAATCAAGGAACAAACAATGGAAATGATGATTGTTATGGCCTTATTGCCAAATGTTATGAAAAAGGGCTTGGTGTTAGGCAAGATATGAAAAAAGCTGTTTACATCTATGAACTTTTGGCGGGCGAAAACAACATTTTTGGCACATATGCGTTGGCTGATTGCTATTTTTTTGGAAAGGGTGTAAAAAAAGATCAACAAAAAGCTTTTGATTTGTTTGCGGATCTTGCCACGAACAAAGATTACACAAAGGCAAAATACAAACTTGGCATTATGTATGAAAAAGGGTTTGGAACAAAAAAAGATTACAAGAAAGCCATGTATTGGTATGAAAAATCAATTAAAGATGGATTTCAAAAAGCATATTGTAACCTTGGTGGAATTTATTTAAATGGAACAGGAACTGCCGTTGATAAAGAAAAAGCAGTGGAATATTTTTCTCTTGGAGCAGAAAACAATGACCCACGCAGTTTGTTTATGCTTGCAAAATGTTACTATCGTGGTTTGGGAACACAAAAAAATGTAAACAAAGCAATAAATTTGTTGGAAGAAGCTGATGCCAAAGGCGATAAATATGCAAGAGATTACATGATAAATGTGATTGGCTTTGAAGAAAAACAGTCGCTAGATAAAAAAGAATGGAAAAACAGTTTTTCAAGAGACTAAAAAAAGCACAAAAATTTGTGCTTTTTTGTTTTACTTTAAAAAATTTTTATGTTATAATATGGTTATATTTGGGAAAAAACATGGAGGAGACAAAAATGTTTGATTTAAAAAATCGTGTGGCTGTGATAACGGGAGCATCATCAGGACTTGGAATGCAAATGGCAAAAGCATTTGCAAAGCAAGGGGCAACAGTTGTTTTGATGGCACGAAGACTTCAACGCCTTGTAAAACTAAGAAAAGAACTTGAAAGAAAAGGAACAAAATGTTTGGCAATTGCTTGTGATGTTACAGACACCGAGCAAATTAATTTTGCTGCACAGGAAGTTGAAAAAACATTTAAAAAGGTTGACATTTTGGTAAATTGTGCGGGGGCATCAAAAGACTTTGGTGTGCTTGACATGACTGATGAAGACTGGCAATTTACTATTGACACAGACCTTTCAAGTGTGTTTAAAGTAACTCGTGCTTTTGCTGCAATAATGAAAAAGAAAAATTATGGAAGAATCATCAACATTGCTTCAATGTATGGTCTTGTTGGAAACACAGCAATCAGCACTGTTGCCTATCACTCTTCAAAGGGTGGAGTTGTTAACTTTACAAGAGCAGTTGCAGCTGAACTTGCACAATTTGGTATAACTTGCAATGCAATTTGTCCGGGATATTTTGAAACAGAACTCACTCGTGATGTTTTAAACACAAAAGAATTTCAAGCATTTGCCAATGTTCATGTTCCACTAAAACGCTATGGAAAAGAAGGAGAGCTCAATTCAGCGGCAATTTTCCTTGCTGCCGACGAGTCAAGTTATGTGACAGGAACAATCCTCACGGTTGAAGGTGGTTATACTTGTGTTTAATTGATTGTAAAAAATGTTAAGATTGACTTATCTTAACATTTTTTATTTTGTTTGTATCATGTACTAATGCGGTATTGACATTTTTGTGTTTTTGTGGTATAACTATAATAGGTAAAAGGAGATAGTATAATGGCTGATGTTACAGGTGGTTATTTTGGTGGAGGAATGCCAACAATTCCAAAAAAAGAAGTAAGACAAACCCCAGCAAAAGAACAAACAGAAAACAAAGAACTTGAAGCATTAAAAGTTCAAATTGAGTTTTTAACAAAAAAAATTGAAGAACTTGAAAAAAAGAACAAAGAATTGGAACAAAAGGTTGTTTGGTTAGATATTCACACAGAAAAATATGATCCAGAAATGGATTATTTGGCTCACAACTAACAAAGCTTTCTGGAGTAAAAATTATGGAAGTTAAAAAAGGCTTAATTTGTTTGCACTTTAAAGGTGGTTGCTATATTGTTGAAGATGTTGTAACACACTCAGAAACACAGGAAAAAATGGTTCTTTACAAATCGCTTGATGAAGAAGGAAAGCGTTATGTTAGGCCATATGAAATGTTTATTTCAAAAGTGGACAAAGAAAAATATCCAAAGATAGAGCAAGAGTATCGTTTTCAACCTGTTTTAGAGGTTAGTGTTTACCGTGAAAAGCAAGATGTACAAACAGAACTAGAAAAACAGGTTGCAGATCTTGAAAAACAAGTGCATAAGTTAGAAAGTCAAGTAATCGGCCTTAAAAATGAACAAAATCTTCTGAAAAAAGATGTCAAACGCATTGATAATGCACAAGAAATGAAAAAAAATAATGAAAAATTTTTAAATCTTTAAAAAGAAAAAGCACAAAATTGTGCTTTTTTTGTTAATCTAAATTTTCATTTAATAGTTTTTCTAAATCCTTTTCGTTTTCGTATATTACAAATTTTGAATTTGGAAAAGCGCCTGTTATCATATTGCTTATGTAACTTCCTTTTTCAAAAAAGAAAATGATGTCTTTTTTATTTTCCAAAACAACTCCAAGTTCAAGGCCCAAACCTGTTGAAAGTTCGCTTAAATCACACACAATTAAGTCACTTGTTTTGATGTGGTCAAGGTCAAAATTTACCATGTTTATATTCAAAACAAGTTCTTTTGTTCTTTTGTGTTCATTTTTAAAATTTTCACGAAATTCCCAAATAGTTTTTGGTGTTATAATTTCTGCTTTTTTAAATTTTTTCTTTAAAACTTTTTCATAAAGTTCATATTTTTTAATTTGGGATTCGTAAGCAAAACTTACAGCCCCTGCTAAAAAAATTTTCATAGTTTAATCTCCTTTTAAAAGTTGTGAAAGAGCAATTAAAATTCCAAGTTTGCCATATTCGTATGTAAGGCTTCCTTGCATATAGGCTGTGTAAGGAGGCGCAATTGGTCCATCACAACTAAGTTCAATTGTGCTGCCTGAAACAAAACTTCCACTTGCCATAATTTCTGGGTGCGGATAGCCCGGCATTTCACTTGGAAGAAGTGTGACAAAACTTTCTAGAGCCACACCTTTTTGAATTCCTTGGCAAAATTTGATTAATTCTTCTGCGGAGCCAAGTTTAACTGTTTGAACAATGTCTGTTCGTTCTTCAAAAGGTTTTGGGCTAACATCATATCCAAGTTTTTCCAGCAAAAAACTTGCAAATGCCATTGTTTTTAAGGCAGAGCAAACAACACTTGGTGCGTGATAAATTCCTTTAAAAAGTGGCAAAAGTTGGTTTAGATTTGCACCAATGTCTTTAGATACTCCTGGGGCAGAAAATCTTTCTGCAACATCATGAATCAAATCTTTTTTGCCCACAACATAACCACCAGTTTTGGTTTGACCTGCGCCAAGATTTTTTAAAAGAGATCCAACCAAAACATCAACGCCAACTTCAGTGGGTTCTTTTGTTTCAACAAAGTCTCCATAGCAGTTGTCTATCATTATGATAACATCAGGGTCAGCTTCCTTAATTTTTTTGCAAATTCGTTCAATTTTTGCAATATTTAAAGAAAGTCTGTTGCTATACCCCCTTGAACGTTGAATTTCAACCATTTTAACTTTGCTTTGTTTAAGACGACTCACAATTTTTTCATCATCAAAATCATCATTAACAAGGTCAATTTGTTCAAATTTAACTCCGTGAGCAATTAATGAATTTTTGCTGTCTCCACTTGTGCCAACAATTGTTTTTAATGAGTCATAGGGTTCACCAGTAATGGAAATTAAGGTGTCACCATGTTTTAAGAGTCCAAAAAATGTGATTGCAAGGGCATGAGTTCCAGACATGATTTGTGGCCTAACCAAAGCATCTTCAGTGTGAAAAATTTGGCTGTAAACTTTTTCAAGTTTGTCTCTGCCGTGGTCAAAATAACCATAACCAGTGCTTTCAGAAAAATCTGAACAGTTAAGTTTTGCATCTTGAAAAGCTTTTAAAACTTTTGCGCTGTTAAAAAGTGCTGTTTCTTCAAATTTTTTAAAAACTGGTTCAAGTTTTGTTTCTGCTTCTTTTGTTATCTCTAACAAATCTTTTGAAATATCAAGTTCTTCAAACATAAAAAATCTTCCTTTTATTGTTTTTGATTATAGCATAAAAAATGTTGTTTGTCTAGTCAAAAGGTTTTAAAATGGGCAAAAATCAAAAATCCCTATTGACTAAAATGGTTTTTTGTGGTAAAATATCTCACATATTAACACAAAGGATATTTTATGGAAGAAACAAAACAACAACAAATTGAATCAATAGTTCAAACAGCAGAAAAAAATCACAAAAAAAATTGGCTAAAAAGACTTTGGAATTACTACACAACTTATGAAAAAATTTGGCTTTTTTCAATTTGCACTTTAGGAATTCTTTTTGGAATCTTTTTTCCAGCAGATGCTGATGAAATGATTTGGCTTAGGGTTGTTGAAATAATTGCCGTGGTTGGTGGATGTTCATGTGAATTACTTTTAAGCAAGCAATCAAAATGGGCTTTTATTGTGTCTTTTATTTTGTATGACACAACGCAAACCATAGTTTATTTTGCAAACGGACTTTACATTAGCGCGCTTTTTGAAATTATTTTCTGGATTCCAATGCTATTTATCAGCTTTTTTACTTGGGACAAACACAAAGACAAAGAAAAGCAAGTTTTGACTCAAGTAAAACAATTTAACTACAAAAAAGAACTTGCAATTTTTATTACAATGCTTGCAATTTCTATTGGAGTTGGAATTTTGTTTACAAGCATTGACTTTATTGCAAATGGGCTTTCTGAGTGGTGGTATTTAGATGCTTTGGCAAACACATTTTCTGTTTGTAATGGAATTTTCCTTTTGTTTAGATACAAAGAACAATGGATTCCATGGATTGGAGTTGCCCTTGTTGAAGGTGTTTTGTGGATTTTAAGTGGTCAATTTATTATGCTTATTTTGTCTGTTGGCTACCTTATGAACTCAACTTATGGCTTTATAAAATGGCATTTTTATATTAAAAAGCACAAAGGTGCCGAGCAAAAACAAATGCAAACAAAAACATTTTAAGGCAAATTTTGTTGACAAAGAAAATCTTTTAATGTACAATATACTCATAAATTTTTAAAGGAGTTTTAAATGGAAATTTCAGATGTAAAAAAAGGAATGCATGTAATCATTGATGGAGATCTTTACAAAGTTGTTGACTTTTTGCATGTAAAACCTGGCAAGGGTTCAGCTTTTATGCAAACAAAAATCAAAAATGTAAGAACAGGTGCAACATTAGAACGAAACTTTAACACAAACTACAAATGTGAAGAAGCGCGCATTACAAGACAAAATATGCAATATCTTTATAATGATGGTTCAATGTTTTATTTCATGGACAACAACACTTATGACCAAATGGAAGTTCCTGCAGAAAAAATTGGTGACGACAAATTTTTCCTTATTGAAAACAACAGCGTTGATTTTAACATGCTTGATGGTGAAATTTTGGGAATTCAGCTTCCAGAAAAACTTGAAATGACAGTTCAATCAATTGATGTTGCTGCAACTTCGGGTAGTTCATCAAAACAAATGAAAGATGCAGTTGTGGAAACAGGACTTGTTGTAAAAGTTCCATTGTTCATTAATGAGGGCGAAAAAATTATTGTTACAACAGATGATGGAAAATATTATTCAAGAGGTTAAAAAGCCTCTTTTTTTAAAGGAGAATTTATGAGCAAAGTTGTTTTAATAACAGGAGCAAGCAGGGGGATTCGGAAAACAACCGCACTTTTGTTTGCAAAAAATGGGTTTGATGTTGCTTTTACCTACAAAACAAACAAAGTTTTTGCAGAACAAGTAAAAAAA
>CAMVKM010000017.1 GCA_947168085.1 uncultured Clostridia bacterium
TTATTGATGAAATTGATGCTGTTGGAAGACAGCGTGGAGCAGGTCTTGGAAACACAAATGATGAACGAGAACAAACACTTAACCAACTTTTGGTTCAAATGGATGGATTTGAATCTAGTGCTGGAATTATTGTGATTGCAGCAACAAACCGTCCAGATGTTTTGGATCCAGCACTTTTGCGTGCAGGACGTTTTGACCGCAGAATCACTGTTGGATATCCTGACGTTGGTGCAAGAGAAAAGATTTTAAGACTTTACACAAAAGACAAACCAATGGCAAAAAACATCAACTATCAAGGCATTGCAAGACATTTGGGCCCTGGAACAACTGGTGCCGACATTGAAAGCATTGTTAACGAAGCGGCAATTTTGGCTGCACGAGCTGGACGTTCAATTATTTTAGAGCGTGACATTATGGAAGGTGCTGTTAAAGTTGCCTATGGTCCACAGAAAAAGAGCCGAATTGTTCGTGAAGAAGACAGAGTTAACACAGCTTATCATGAATCTGGGCATGCAATTGTGATAAAACTTGCAAAGCACGCAAAACAAAATGTTCATGAAATTAGCATTGTGCCACGTGGAATGGCTGCTGGTTACACATCACCTTCAAATGAAGAAGATTTAACGCAGTACACCAAAGAACAACTTCTTGACCAACTTGATGGTCTTATGGGTGGACGTGCTGCTGAACTTATTATGTTTGGAAAAATTGGAACAGGTGCTTCAAACGACATTGAAAAAGCATCAAAACTTGCAAGGCGCATGGTTACTGAATTTGGAATGAGTGAAAAACTTGGTCCAGTTTGTTATTCTGAGCAAGGCGAAGTTTTCCTTGGCAGAGATTTCCAAAGCAGAAGCAACTTTAGTGAAAAAACAGCGCAAATTATTGATGAAGAAATTCAATCAATGCTTGAAAAAGCTCTTAAAAATGCAACTAAAGTTTTGGAAGCTCACCGAAACGAAATGGACATTATGGTTAAAGTGTTGCTTGAAAAAGAAACAATTTATGCCGAAGAAGTTGACATGATTTTAAACGGGAGTTCAGCCGAAGAAGTTATTGAAGTTATTGCAAGGCGTGAAAAAAACAGAGCAAAAGAAGACGAAGAAGCTAAGCAAATAAAAGCTGAACATGAAAGACAAGTTCAACTTGAACAAGCAGATTTCTTTGACAAAATTTCAGAAAAAGCAAAAAATGCACTTGAAGAAGATGATGAAGAACAAGAAAACAAAGATGTAAGTGCAAAAGAAAAAGACGAGCCAAAAGAGCCCGAAGCAGAGAAAATACAAGACAAAAAAGAAAAAGCAGACAAAGATGAGCAAAACTAATTTAAAAAATTTTGCTTGACTAGTTGCAAAAAATGTTGTATAATATATCGAAATTAAACTTAAGCGAGGAAAACATGAGTATATCAAAAATTTTAAGTTATATTGGATTAGGCATTGTTGGAGCATTTTTGATTGTTGTAATTGCACTTTCATTTGTAACAACAAAACTTTCAATCACAGTTTCTGCAACAAAAGACCTTGGATCGTCAGTTGCTACTATGCCAGACCAAATCACAGTGTCTAAATATGATGCATCATCAAGCAAGGAGTATTCTTACAAAATGTTTGCTGATGACGAAACAAATTTCTTAGACTACAATTCAGTTCTTGCAAACTTTGATGCCCTTGGTGAATTTTCAGTTATGCAAAAACTTTTCTTGGGCATTGGTGGTTCAACACCACAAATTGTTGCAGAAAAAACAAAAACCTTCACAGCCCTTCACAAACTTGAAAACGGCTTTTTGGTTGAATATTCTTGGAACGAAAAGCAAACACTTTTAAACCCAGACGGCAGTGTTTACAAAAATGAAGATGGCAATCTTGTAAACTTTACAAAACTTGCGGTTTTTGTTGATGACACAAATCAAGTTAGTGATTACATTGTTTATGTAAAAACTTACACTTATGATAGTTCTTATTCATACTATTACTACAACATTACAGCTAATGTAAAAAGTGTTTATAATCTTGTAAATGACTTTGACAAAGCTGGAAAATTGCAATACAAGCTTTTGTAGAAAAATGTGGAAAATTTTTCCACATTTTTTTTGTTTTTATACCCAAATTTGTTAGACAAATGTTTTTGTTTGCAGTATAATATAGTTAAGTTAAAATTGGAGGAAAAAATGAAAGATTTAACCAAAATTTTGTATCCTAAAAGTGTTGCTATTGTTGGGGCAAGTGAAAAAGAAGGTTCGGTTGGAAACGAACTTTTAAAACACATGCTTGAGTTTGGATATACTGGAAAAATTTATCCAATAAATCCAAAACACACACAAATTATGGGGCTTAAGTGTTACGCAAAGATAACAGACGTTCCAAAAGAAATTCAGCTTGCAATTGTTGCGGTTCCTGCAAAAACTGTTTTGGATGTTGTTGAGCAGTGTCATTTGGCTCAAGTTGATGACATTGTTTTGATTTCAAGTGGTTTTAATGAAATTGGTGGCGAAGGCACAATTTTGGAAAACGAATTAAAAGCCAAAGTGCAAAAGTATGGAATGAATTTGGTTGGCCCAAACTGTTTGGGAGTTTTTTGCGGGGACAAAAAACTTAAGTTTGATGGGTGTTTTGCTCCAACTGTGCCAAAAACTGGAACAGTTGGTTTTGCAACTCAATCTGGAGCGCTTGCTGGCGGAGTTTTTAACATTAGCAAAAAACTAAGAATTGGTTTTAATCAAATGGTGTCACTTGGCAACCAAGCAGATGTTGATGCTTTGGATGTTATCAGTCAGTGGGAAAATGATGACAATGTGTCACAAATTCTTCTTTATCTTGAAAGCATCAAAAACCCACAAAAATTTAGAAAAGTTGCAACAAAAGTTGCAATGAAAAAGCCAATTTTGTGCATTAAATCTGGTCGCAGCACAGCTGGTGCAAAAGCAGCAGCATCACACACAGGTTCACTTGCAGGATCTGACAATTTGGCAGAAGGGCTTCTTGCTTCTTGTGGCGTTGTTCGTGAAATTAGTTTAAAAAATTTGTTTGATGATGCTGGTGTTTTGGGAAATCTTCCACTTCCAAAAGGAAAACGTTTGGCAATTTTAACAAACGCTGGTGGTCCTGGAATTTTGGCAACTGATGTTGCAAGTGATTTTGGGCTTGAAATTCCAACATTTTCTGATGAGCTTCAAGCAAAACTAAAAGAAATCACAATGCCACAAGCAAGTCGCAAAAACCCAGTTGACCTTGTTGCAAGTTGCCCTGCAATTCACTACAAAAACACAGCCGAAGTTCTTCTTAAAAATGATGAAACCGACATGCTTTTGGTAATTTACTTGTATATTGCAGGTAAACATGATATGGAAGTTTTTGAGTATATGCAAGAACTTCAAAAGAAGTATCCTAAAAAACCAATCATTTTAACTTACATGACAGTTCCAGAATTTTTTGATGATGTTAAGAAAAAGTATCCAGAAAGCACAATTCCTCTTTTTGATTATGTTGATGATGCTGTTCGTGGTTTTAAACTTTTGTGTGACCGCAAAGACTTTTTGGAAGGAGTGAAAGAAAAAACTCCAATCTTTGATGTTAAAAAAGACAAAACAACAAAGATTTTTGAAAAAGCTAAAAAAGAAGCAAGAACACTATTAAGCACAAAAGAAAGCTTGGAGGTGTTTAAAAACTATGGACTTCCAGTTCCAAAGTTTGTTGCAACATTAAAACTTGCTGATGCAATCAAAAATGCCAAAAAAATGGGTTTTCCAGTGGTTTTAAAAATGAGCAGCAAAACCATTAGCCACAAAACAGATGTTGGCGGAGTTGTTGTTAACATTAAAGATGAAAAAGAACTTGAAATTGCTTGGAAAAATCTTGAGCAAAAACTTAAAAATGCAGACATGTGGGATGCTTTGGACGGCATTATTGTTATGAAACAAATTAAAGGCAGCCGTGAATTTGTTGCTGGAATTGTTGAAAGCGCTGGTTATGGACATCAAATGATGTTTGGAATTGGTGGAATTTTTGTTGAAGCATTAAAAGAAGTTTGCTTTAGGCCATGTCCATTAAAAATGTATGATGCAAAAGCTCTTGTAAACTCAACAAAAGCTAAAAAACTTTTGGGCAACATTCGTGGTAAAAAGGCTGTTGATGAAACAAAGGTTGTTGAAAGTTTGTTAAAACTTTCAAAACTTGTTGAAGATTTTAAAGACATCAAAGAACTTGACGTTAATCCATTTATGCTTGATGACGAAGGAAACTTTTTTGCCGTTGATGCCAGAATTGTTACAAAATAACTTTGTTTAAAACCAAAAAAGTTTGTAGAAGCAAAAAGTTGTTTGTTGTTTTAAATAATTAAAACTATATAGTGTAACCAAAAAAATTTTAAAAAAACACTTCAAAAACATATTTTTTTGTGAAAATTTGAGGTGTTTTTTTACATATTGACAAAATCTTCTTTTTTTGGTATAATGCAACAAAATAAAACAAAAGGAGAAAAATATGGATACAATGGATTACAACATGATACGCGAGGAGTTTGGTGATGTTCAAAAAAATCAAAAAACAATTATTGAGCAAAACCAGCAAATTATTGATATTGGAACACAAATTCTTAATGAAATCAAAAGAAGAAACAACATTGAAGAACAAAAATTAAACCAACAACAAGGTTTAACAAGAAGATAAGCATGTTTTGCTTATTTTTTTATTGAAAAAATTTTCTGTTTGTGTTAAAATTAAATTATGGAAAAATGCAATATGTGTCCCCGAAAATGCAATGTGGACAAAAGTTTAAAATCAGGTTTTTGTAATGCTGGAGAAAAAGTTCAGATTTCAAAAGTGATGCTTCATCATTGGGAAGAACCAATTATTTCAGGTGGAGAAAAAGATGCTGGGAGTGGAGCAATCTTTTTTTCGCATTGCAATCTTAAATGTGTGTTTTGCCAAAATTATGAAATCAGTCATTTTGATGTTGGCAGAGAATTTTGTGATGAAGAACTTGCAAACATATTTAAAGACCTTGAAAATAAAGGAGCTTTGAACATAAATTTGGTAACACCATCACATTATGCAAAAAACATTTTAAATGCACTAAAAATCTACAAGCCAAAAATTCCAGTTGTGTGGAACAGTGGTGGTTTTGATGATGCAAAAGTTTTGGAGAGTTTAAAAAATTTTGTAGATGTTTTTTTAATGGACATGAAATATTTTTCTAATGAGTTGGCGTTAAAATATTCAAAATGTCCAAACTACTTTAAAGTTTGCTCTTTGGCGCTACAAAAAATTCGTGAAATTTGCCCTGTTGATGAAATTGAAAATGGTTTAATGAAAAAAGGTCTTGTGGTTCGCCACATGATTTTGCCAAATTGTGAAAAAGACAGCATTAAAGTTTTAGATTGGATTGCAAAAAACTTGGGTACACAAACTTTTGTTAGCCTAATGAGCCAATACACACCACATGGAAAAGCCAAAGATTTTGAAGAGATAAACAGAAAGTTAAAACCACTTGAATACAAATTTGTTAAAAATCATCTTTTTAACTTGGGTTTTGTTAATGGGTTTGTTCAGGAACTAGACAGTGCAAGTGTTAATTTTATTCCAGATTTTTTTGAGAATGATGCAGCTTAAAAATTTTTAATGTGGAAAAGTTGAAAACTTTTGTTTTTTGTATTGATTTTTAAATTTTTTTATGTTAAAATATGTTTTATTTTAGGGGATAGTTGTGGCAAGAATAAGAAAAGGAAAAAATTTTGATGTTTTAGTTAAAGAGCATGAAAAAGAATTTCAAGAATTTGTGTTTTATGAAAGAAAAAACAAGCCAAATGCGTATGTAAGCAATATTTTTGTTGAAGGAGAACAAACAATCTTAAACATTTTAGGTCAAACAAAGCAAGAAGGTTGTAACTCAAATGGTTTTGCTTTAATGTTTTTAAAAAACAAAGATGTGTCATTAAAATTTAAAGAAAAAAAATTAGACAAATTTTGGCTTGATTATGAAAAGAAAAATTTTGCAAATGAAAAAGTGTTTTATGTGGATACAGAACCAGTACGCAAAATTGCTTGTGAAAAAATTTTAAAAACAATGGAAAATTATGCATTAAAAAACAGTTCAAGCAAAGTTGATCCAAAATCTCAATCATGTCTTGTTTTTGATGTGGGCGAAAAAGGACATCTTGTTCTTCGTGGTGGAGTTGCAATAAATTTCACATCAACACACCATGTTGCAAGTGTTTTTGTGGACACCAAGCTTTGTGAAATTTTTAGCAAAAGCAAAACCAAAACAAACAGCGAACCAAAGCAAGTTGAAGAAAAAAGTTTTTAACAAAACTTTTTTATTTTGCAAAAAAAAAGTAAAAAATTTTTTAAAAAACCTAAAAAAACATGTTAAAATTTGCAAAATTTTAAATTTTTAGCTAGCAAAAAACAAAAAAAGCAAATAATTTTATTTGCTTTTTTTATTGTCTTGGCACTTGAGCTAATGAATCTTCTTGTTTTGAAAATAATGAAAATTTTGGCTTTGGCATGTAGTAACATTCACGGCTTTTGTTAAATGCATCAATTAAAATGTCAATTTTTTGGTCTGTTTCAATAAGTTTTTTTGTGTTTAAATCAAACATCATTTTGTTTGGGTTTGAGTTGAGAACATTTGCACTTTGCTGTTTTTGAAAAACCAGGTCATTTAAAAGAATGTTGAAATTAGCTGTAATTATTTTTGAAATTCTGTTAATTGATTTTGCTTCTCTGTGGGTTAGTGTTTGTCTTAGGTCTTGAACGGGGTGTTCTTTGTTTGTTAATGTTTCCAAAAGAAAATAACTTTGCTGATTTATATCCATACCTTTTGTTTTTTCTTCCCAATTTTCAATTTGCCATCCGCTTAAAAATAATTCAACACACTCAATCAAAATATCTTCAAAAACTGGATTTTCTTCAGTAAAGGAGTAAATGTCCATGTTTGATGCAATATTTTCTAAAAATGTTTTTGGGTTAATAACTTCATTAACATCAAAAAATTCAGTTTGCTCTGCAACTTGTCCATTTTTAAGTTTTAAATAATTTGTAAATTTGATTGTTGCCATAATTGTCTCCTTGTTTAAAAGTGCAAAAACTTTTTTTAATTATAGCATGTTAAAGTTAAGATTTCAAGGGGGTAAGTTGATTTTTTTGTTCTTTGTTGTTTTTGTGTCAAGTAAAACACAATTTTTTTGTTAAATAAATTGACAAACCCCAAAAAGTGTGCTATCATTATAGCATAACCACATTTTGGAGAAGTACTCAAGTGGTTGAAGAGGATGCCCTGCTAAGGCATTAGTACGGGAAACCGTAGCGAGGGTTCAAATCCCTCCTTCTCCGCCAACAAAAACCTAAATCGAATTGATTTGGGTTTTTTTGTTTTACAAACCAATTTTTTTGTGTTATAATAATGTCTATACAAAACATTTAGGAGAAAAAATGGAACCAAAACAAAGGAAATTACTAAATACTCTTTTTACCAGTGGAACAGCACTTGTTGTGTTTGTTCTTTTGGATGCCGTTAAATTGTTGGTTTATTTTATTTTAGATCCAACACCACGTTATGTGTTAGAACTGATATTTGCTGATAATCCAGCAGTTGGGTGGATTTTTATTGCTTTTGTTGGAGGTGTTACTCTTCTTGATATTGCTGTGAGTTGTTTTATTGGATTTTCAGCCAGATCAGAAGCAAAAGGAAAAAAGCGCAACATTTTTTATGTTGTGGTTGCAATAATTTGGGCAATAATTGTGGTGTGTGGTTCTGTCTTTACATTGATTGACGCTTTTTTTGAAGCACCAACCATATCTTCAATTTTTGATGTTGTTGTTTCTACAGCAATTTCTGCTGTTGTTGTTTATGTGCTGATTGATATTGTGATTTGCTCTTTAAAAATCCGAAAAATAAACAAAGAAAACAAAAACAACAACAATGAAAGCAAAGAAAAAGACAAGGAGGTGCTTAAGTAATGCAAGAGGATTTTCACTACTACGCCACATACTGTGCCGCATTTATTGCTGGTTACACGCACGAAGAATCTTTAAAAATTTGTTATGGTGCCCAACTTGTTGATTTGTGTTCAAAAACCTATTTAACAAAAATTGGTGGGCCAAAACAGGCGGCAACAACTCAGCTTTCACTTGAAATGATGGACATAAGAAAAGATGTGTTTGGACTTCAGGAAATAACACGCATTTGGGCATCTTTTCACTTTTTGCCATATGATTTGAACGCAAAAATTGATAAAAAAGTTAACAAAAAATATTTGTATAAATATCGTCTGATTTGTGACACAAACAGTGATCTTTTGGTTGAAACCGTTAACCTTGCAAAAGGCAAGGGACTTGAAGCTGTTGGGCTTGCAACTCACATTTTGGCAGACACTTGGGCTCATCGTTATTTTGCTGGAACGCCATCACTTGTAATAAACAACACAAATGCTGTTGTTGAATTTGTTGAAGTTGATGGCGTGGAACAAGAAAGAAAAATTAAATTTAGAAACAGTGCTTTCAAACCTGATGAAATTGAAAAAGGCATATTCACTCGCAGCATGTTTCAAACGGATGAAAAAGCCATAATGAACCTTGGTCATGGTCGTATGGGGCACTTGCCAGACTATGGTTTTATGCGTTACAAATACATGCCAGCATGGAAAAATTATGAAGAAATTGTAAAAGATAATCCAAAAGATTACTATCACGCATTTTGCCAAATGGTTTATGCATTTAAGTTTTTTAGGGGAGAAGTAAAAACCTTTGAAAAACACACCTACGCTTTTGATGAAGTTGAAAAATATAAAGAAACAATTGAACAGATTTTAAAAGTTAGAAAACTTAGCATGTCTGAAGATTGGAGAGCTTTTGGAGAAAGTTTGTCTGGCAAAAAAATTGAAGCATTTGAACTCACAAAATATGAAAAAGAATACAAAGAGGCAAATGATAAAGATAAAACATATTTAGGAAAATTTATTTTGGCAGCTTTGGCTCAAAAAAGTATGGTTACCAACAGAATTTATAAGTCCAACAACCCACTTGCAGGTGTTTCTATTGAATTTGATGAGAAAGGGCTAAAGGGTATGAAAGAATATTTTGCTCTTCTAAAAGATGTGAAAGGAGGTGCAAAATGAACACTTTAAGAAAAATAATAAGCATCGTTTGGGCTTTGATTGTTGTGGTTCTTGCTTATTGTATGATAGCAGTGCCAGAATTTGGACATGTTGTCATTGTTTTTGTTATTGCTTTTGGCCTTATTGTAAAAGGTGTTAAATATCTTGTCTTTTACTTTAAAATTGCAAAACACATGGTTGGAGGAAAAGCAATTTTTTACTATGGTGTTTTGTATCTAAACTTTGAGTTTTTTACGGGAAGATTGTTTTATTTTTTGGATGTTTTTCTTATGATTTTTTTGCTTGGTTTTTATTTTTTTTTTGGATTTGTTTCAATTATGCGCGCCTTTGAAATGAAAAAAATGGATTCACACTGGAAACTTAAATTTTGTGAAGGTTTAGGATATGTGATTGTTGCTGTTGTTGGAATTGTTTTCATTCAATCAATGCTGATGGCATCAATCATTTACTGTGCGGGTTTGCTTTACTCTGCAGTTATGGGCATTATTTCAAGTTTTCGCCAAACATCAATTGTTTACATTCAATAAAAATGGCTACATAAATTTTTTAATATTGTGGCCAATGTTTTCTTCAAGTCTTTTGCTAGGTAAATTTTAAAAATAATTTTTGCGGGGATTTGAAAAAACTTAAAAACAAAAAACCTAAATCAAATGTTTTTGTTTTAGGTTTTTTTGTTTTACAAACCAATTTTTTTGTGTTATAATGCTTTTTATAAAAAAATACTTAGGAGAAAAAAGTGAACAAAGTTGAAGCAAATTGCAAAAAAGAAAACAATGCAAAATTTTACTACGCATCTGAAAAGATGTTTTTAGAGTCTAAAATCCTAAAAATTGCAACTTTTGTCATTTCAATCATTCCAATCATTTTGTCTTTGGTTCTTCCAAAAGAAGATAACATTGTTGTGTTTGTTGCAACAATGATTTCATTTGCTTTTGCTGTAACTACCTGTGGAACCCCTGCTAGTTTAGCAACAAAGAGCGCAGTGTTTTGTTAAGGCAGCTTTACAGCGCGGGAATCACAGGTTGCACATTTTCAAAAATTGAATATGACAGAGAACGCACAAACTTTTTAAACGAACTTGCCATAAGAAAAGCAGAGTCAAAAATTTCAACGCTAAAAGAATTTCACATTGAAAATGTTCCAAAAGAGATTGATGAAAAGTACACCTATCTTTACATTTGCCGAACAAATGCGGCATCAAACAATTATTTGATGAGCAGAATGTACGCAGTTTACATTGTGTCACTTGTTTTAATCATTGCGTTGTTTGTTGGATTTTCGTTTGTAAAAAACAACACTTTTGAGTTTTTGCAATTAATAATTCAGTTCTATCCACTTATTTTGCCAGTAATCAGAAACATTAATTCATGCCAAAAAGCAATGAAATATTACACAAAAATTTCTGCAGACATTGACAACTTTTTTGCAAACAAAAACAAATCCAACGAAACCAGAGCTCGTTTCATTTCCTACATCCAAGGTCTTGAATTTGAAGCAATGAGAGCAAATCCAGAAAAATACGTTATTTTTTCAAAACTTTTTAATGGGGGGCTTAAGAAGTTAAACAGGGGTGTTACAAACAGATTTCTTGATTCTGTTGCGGCCTTTAATGGCAAAAAACTTACGCATTTAACTCCTGTTCCATTAAAGGCAAAAAAAGAAAAGAAAAACAAGCAAAAAATCAAAAAAACAAACACAAAAAGTGTTGAAAAAGTGGCAAAACAAACAAAAAAGAAAAAAGCAAAATAACAAGGGGTTTTTATGAGAATTTTGTGCTATGGTGATTCAAACACTTGGGGCTATGTTCCAAACATAAATGGCTACAGCAAAAACTCGGCAGCAAAGCAATATGATGAAAAAGATTGTTGGTGGTTTGGCTTAAAAAACAAACATGAAGTTTTTGTTGATGGGCTTTGTGGCAGATGCATTGCTCATGAAAACAGGTGGCAACAAGGACGAAATGCTTTAAAAACAATTGCTTGTGACTTAAAGGGCTTTAACAATTTGGATTTTGTTGTTGTGCAGCTTGGCACAAATGATTGCAAAACTGAATATGATGACCCACCCGAACAAATAACAAAAAATTTGGAAAAACTGTTAAAAATCATAAAAGAAAAAACAAACGCAAAAATTGTGGTGATTGGCCCACCATTTTTAAAGGAAAACAACAAAATAACACAAAAATATTACATTGGTGCGCAAGAAAAAAGCAAAAAACTAAACACTTTGTTTGAGCAAATGGCAGAGCAAAACGGCTTTGTTTTTGTATCTGGAATTGGTCTTGAAACTGGTGAAGACGGTGAGCATTTAACAAAACTTGGTCACAAACAACTAAGACATGCACTAGAAAAGCACATTTTGGACTAAAAAAGGTTTTTTGTTGTGGGCTAATGGTTTAAAAAGGACCTAAATTTTTAAATTAGGTCTTTTTTTGTTGCGAAAAACATAAAATAGCAGAAATTTCTTGTGTTTTTAAAACAAAAACATCAAAAAAGCAAAAATTTGGCATGGGGTATTGATTTTTTCACAAAAATGTTATATAATATATATAACATTGAGCAGGCTTAAAAAATTGTTGTTTTGAACAAGAAGGCCTTCAAGGAGTGAAAAATGGAACAAAAGGAAAGCAAAAAAGGCAAAAAAAGCATTTCAGCAAGAATTGTAACAATTCCTGTTTTTGTTGTTATATTGTTTTTGTGTTTTTCCGTTTTTGGAATTATTGTCACAGCAAACAACAAAAGTAATGAAGTTATGGGTTTAATGCAAGAGGCAAACACCTACAAACTTGATGCACTTGCAATGCTTGCAAGCATGAGTGTGATGTCTGAAGTTAGCAACTCTTACATTCAAACACCAGTAAACCCTGAAAATCCATCACAATGTAATTTTGGACCAATTTTAAACTATGTTCCAGAACTCACATCAGAACACAATCCAGAAAACACGTTAACAAGGTTCAAGGACTACGACGTTAGCAATGAAGTTGTGTTGTACATTGCAAAAGCTGCCGAATTTTTTGTTGAAATGAAAGAAATTCAGCTTCATGCATTGTCTGTTATGAATGCTGTTCACCCATTTTCAAATTCACCACCACCAGTTGCTGCCGAACTTGCAAAAATCCCGCTTGTTCCACTAACTCCAGCTGAAATTGCAATGACAGATGAACAAAAAGAAGCTTTTTCCAGAAGCCTTATTAATGATAGTGACTATGCAAAACTTCGTTCTCGCATTTCTCAAGATATTGATGCAGGCACAAGTTTGATACAAGAAGAATTTGACAAAAAAATAAAAGACAAAATTCATGAAATAAAATTTTTGCGTAATGTTCTTTGGGTTGGAGCTGCATTTTTGATTGTTTTGTTTGTTACAATTTTTGTTTTGTTCTGCATCTACATTCTAAAGCCACTTCGTCGTTATGCAAAAGAAATCCAATTAAACCAAAAAATTGGCAAACCAAGCAAGGTAAAAGAACTAAAGCAAGTTGTTGATGCCTACAACATGTTGTGGGGTTATCGAAACAGATTGGAATCAATTTTGCGAACAAAAGCTGAAAATGATGCACTAACAGGGCTTCCAAACAGATATTGCATGGAACGTGACTGGCTAAAGCATAAAAACAGTGATGAACCAATTGCGATTTTGATGTTTGACATAAACTTTTTGAAAAAAATTAATGACACCAAAGGGCATTTGGCAGGTGACCAAGTTATTCACACAGTAGCGCTTTGTGTGAGAGAATGCTTTACTGTTAATGGCCTAAACAACTGTTACCGTATTGGTGGAGATGAGTTTTTGGCAGTGCTTCCGGGTGTTGACATTGAACATGTTAAAAAACGCATAGTCAGATTTAGGCTTGCAACAGTTAGAGACAACGTTTCAGTTTCGGTTGGTTGCGCTTTTTGCAAAAAAACCGATTCAGACATGTTTAAAGAAATGATTGAAAAAGCCGACACAAAAATGTATGAAGACAAAAAGCGAATTCACGCATTGCAAAATGCCAAGAAAAACAGCAATTAACAAAAAGCACTTTTTTAAGTGCTTTTTTGTTTATAAGGAATGTTATAAAATATGTAATTAATTAAGTAATAATTAAGAGCAAAAAATTAAGGCATTAAAAAAATTTTTTAAAAATTTTAAAAAAATTGACAAAAAACACTTGACAACTTGCAACTTTGGGTGTATAATGTGCATATGATTATTAAAAGGAGTTGTAAATTAAGCAACATTTAATAATTTTGAATGTGATTTTTTAGATACAAATGGCAAACTTATCGCAAGGTAAGGACGCAAAGCTATAGGGTCTAACTTAGACAGCCAGTTACCGAAAGAGTTATCGTTAAAAACTCTTTCGGTATTTTTTTTTGAAGAAAGGGGGTGTAAAATGTTTGAAAAGTTTTTAAAGCGTTGGCATACGCGCCTTTTCTTGAAAAAAAATTCTTGGCTGATAATCGCAATCACTGGTGTTTTGCTTACAGTTATTGTTGGGCTTAGCCTTTATGGTGAAAACACAGGTGAACTGGTTGTTTCGGTTGACGCTAAAACTGTTCGTTCCTTGTCTTTAAGCGAGATTGGAAAGTTTGAAGCCGCAGATTCCAGTTCACTTATTGCTGCTGAAGGTATTAAAGACATTAGAGACTCAACTTACTTTTACATACCCGAAAACATCAGTGAGGGAGACGGACTTAAGTCGGACAAAAAAGAAAACAGGTATTTTGCGTATTCATTTTATTTAAAAAATGTGTCGAATGTGTCGGTTGGTTATTCCGCTACTTTGAAGCTTGACAAATACACGCAAGGTGTTGACAAAGCAATTAGAATTATGGTTTTGGTTGACGATAATGAGCCACTGATCTTTGCAAGGCCAAAAGCTGACGGTTCTGCGGAATCACTTCTTGATGACGGAAGCGTGAACAAAAAAGGTTACACCACAATCCCATTTACCGAAAATGAAATGGAAATTGTAAATCAACCCATAACAGAAGTGGACGCTGTTCAAAAGTACACAATTGTTATGTGGCTTGAAGGTTGGGATAGTGATTGCAAAGACAACATTATCGGCGGCAAGTTATCGGCTTCATTAACATTTAAAATTCTTGAATCATCAGAGTAATTGAACAACTGCCTAAAATAAATCATAAAAAAACAAATTTTTTGGAGGATTAAAAAAATGGTAAAAGCAAGAAAAGGATTAATTTTTTCACTTTTTGCATTGGTTGTTGCACTTGTTGTAACAACAACATCAACTTACGCATGGTTTGCAATGAACTCAACAGTTACCGCTCAAAACATGCAAGTTACAGTTGTCGCAGACAACACCTACTTAGTTATCTCAAACACTGCGCCAGCAGGTGGAATTTTTCAAGGAGAAACAGCAGTACAAACTAATGTTGCAACATCATATTCTGGAGCAACAGAAGTTTTGCCTTCAAGACTTAAAGCTGGAAGTACTGCAGAAGCTTTGACATGGGAAACTGCAGCAGGAACATCACTTGAAGATGGAACAGCTCATGGTGACTTTGGTGACGTGCCTGAAGCTAGATTAGGAAAATATGTTATTCACCACGAGTTTTGGGTTGGTTTAAACAAAGACTATTCAGCAGTTAATGCACAAAACTTGAAAGTTACTGGAATTGCTATTTCAAAGGCAAATGAATCAGCTAGTGATGCTTTTAAAAATGCTGTAAGTGTGTGTGTTGTTGTGAACCAAACAGGAACTGAAAACGACAAAATTGACGACTATGCTAACACAACAGGAACTCTTACACCAAGCAACCAAGTTTTGGCAAACGAAGTTTTGGCTGACGGAACAGCAATTAAGGTTGACATCTATGTTTACATCAATGGTGATTGTCCAAACGTTACATCAGCAAATGCTGCAGCTGGACTTGGAAGTTACAGTGTTAATGTTTCATTTGGTGTAACAGCAGGTACAGTTTAATAATTAACTAAAAAATTCCTAACAAAAATTAGGAATTTTTTGCGTTTTTAAAGACTGAAATTTTTGCAAAAATTTTTTAAAAATCTTGCATATTTTGTTAACATTTTGTTGACTTTTAGTTGAAAAAATGTTATAATAAAAGCGTAAGAAAAATTAAATTTAATATTGGCAAAACAGGTGCAAGCCTGTGACGCAAAGCTATAGGGTCTGAAATATGACAGCCAGTTGCAATTCTTTTTTGAGTTTTGTTTTTGGCTGTCATATTTTTTGTTAAAAGGGGGAATGTGAAAATGAAAATCTTAAAACTCATAGACAATTTTAACAATTCCCCAAAAGGGAAGGTTGTTAAATCAATTTGCTATCTTCTTTTTAGTTTGATGCTTGTGGTTACTGCAACTTTTGCTTGGCTTGCAAGCAATGTCACAACAACATCAGGTGGAATGGCCATTTCTGTTTTGGATGGTGGCGCTTATGCCAGATATTCTGCTTTTTATGTTAGTGACATCAACAACAAAACAATTTCAAAAAAAGGTCAAGAAGTTGTTTCAAATGCTGAATGTTTGAATGTTGAACTAAGAACTTACGACAAAACATTTACCGCCGTTAATGCTTATGCAAGAGTGGTTGTTAGAATTGAGGTTTACAACATTGATGCAGACAACATGCCTGAAGGAAATGGCACAAAACACTTGAATGTTTTGCTTTCAAGAAACAGTGATCTTGACACAGACACAACAAGTTCAACATTGGGCGGAGTTTTTTCAAGTGTTGGACAAATTGGATGTTACACATCAACAACACTTGGATTTAATGACGAAAACGCTAGCATTTACAACACCATTGTTGATAGTTATGTTGCAGCAAACAATGCTCAAACATTTGCAACTGTAACAAACAATGTTGTTAGCAAACAAAACACACTGTCATTTGATGTTGCCTACACAAGCGCACACATCAAAACCGGTGAAGACAACAAGGCTTGTTTGTTTGTTTATGTTGTTTTTGACTACAACACAGAGTTAACAAATCTTTATATAGACCAAAATGAAGCTAGCCTTGCTGGTTCAAGTGATGAAGCAAACATTAAAAATGACCTTTCAAAGGTTGACATTGAATTTGTTTAATTAAAAATTTTTTAAGGAAAGTTTGATATGGAAAAGGAGAAAAAAACAAAAAAAATCTATATTTTGTTTTTTGGCATAGTGATGGCTGTTGCTGTGCTTTTTTCCATGCCAACTTTTGCTTGGATGGTTGCAACATTTTCAACAAACATTACTGTTACTGGAAATGTGGTTGGTTCTTACTTTGAGCAAGGTGATGGCTCATCACAAACACCTTATGTAATTGTTAAGCCCATTCAACTTTACTACTTTGCTTGGCTACAAAACATTGGGCAATTTGATGGTGTGAACAGTTTGAGTGATGATGGAAAATTTCACTTTACTCTTGGTGCCGACATTGACATGAGTGGTAATGAAGACTTTGCAACTTTGCCACCAATTGGAACTTCAACTTATCCATTTAAAGGAGTTTTTGATGGAAAGTATCACTTTAATCCAAAAGATGGAAATGCTGATCCACTTGATCCAAACAACACATTGGAAGGAAGTTATCACACAATTTCAAACCTAACAATTGACAACGCAAACCTAACAAACATTCCAACCGGAGGAACACAAGGCATGCAATATGTTGGATTGTTTGGTGTTGTTGGTTCAATGACAGATTCAAGCGTTGTTGGAGAAATTAAAAACTTTGGACTTCAAGATGTTACCATAGCAACAAATGGTCCACTTAACGACAAAACAATTGTTGGAATTGTTGCGGGTTACTGTAATGGTAATTTGTCTGGGATTGGTGTTAGTGGATGTAAAATCAATGTTGGAAAGTCAGGATTAACTCCAGCAAGCATAAATGGTTCAACCCCTGACACTTTAAGTTTTGGCCTTGTTGGTTACAGCGACAAAACCTATGAAGCTTATGGAATTTCGCCAATTTCGGGTGGTTCAAGTTTTGGTGGAAGCCTTTCAATGTCTGATTTGTTTACTAGAATTTCAGATGCACAAGATGTTAACAATGGAGCATATTACTCAACCTACTACTTAAACAAAACAGTTGTTATGGATGTTAATGGTCAAGAAACCATAACTTACAGCAATCCAGTTGAGTATGAATTTAACAACAGTTCCACAAGTTACAAACTAACAAATTTGGAAGTTAAAGATGATCAAAACAAGGTTATGCAATCTTATGGCTCTCTTGTTAAAGCTTATGATGGTAACATTGTTGTTTACTTGGCAGGTGCTGTAGAAAAAACTCTTTCACAAATGCAAACAGTTACAACATCGGGTTATCATTACTACTACTACATCAAAAATGGTGATGGTCAGTACATGGCTCGCAGTGGAAGTAACATCACAAATTTGAGTGCATCAACAGATTTAACTGTTCAAGAAAATTTGGATGCAGTTAGTTGGAAATTTGAAGCAGAATCTGGTTATGGAAAAATTTCTTGTGGTAATTACTACCTTTTTAACAACAATGGGCAATTGCAACTTAAAGAAAACACTGGAACAACTTGGAACACTTCAAATGGAACAATTACAAATGGTGATTATCGTTTGTGCTTTAGTGGTGGCGTTTGGACACTTAAAGTTCAAACAAGTTACTACACCATTGACAGCAACAACGGAAATTCCTCAATGTTTATGAACATTTCTGGCAGCAGTGTTGCAGCCAACTCAAATTCAACCACAGAGTGGTACACTGAAGCAATTTCAGGCAGTAGTTATGTTCATATTTATGGTCTTGTTGGTAATACTAAATATTATTTGTACAAAGATGGCACATCTTTAAAATTAAGAGCAAATTCACCTGTTACTAGTGGCACTAATCGTAATTACTATCGTTGGTTTTTTACTCAAGTTGGTGGCTTTATTAGGAATGTTAAGGATCCCAAATATTATATTGTTTATGATGGAACATGGAAAGCAACCTACTATGATGACTATCCAAGGCAAAGTGTAAGAATTGATTATGTTACACGTGATTTGGGAACAACAACAATTTCTCAAAGTGCGCATGATTTGTGGCAAAGCGATCCAATCCAAACAAAAGCAGACGTTACAGTTTCAACTGTTGAAACCTTTATTCCAATCACAATTAACGATGATGGTTCAGTAAGTTCAAAAAACACTGGTTACATTGTTGGTGGAACAAACAACAACGACGTGAACAACTATCCAGGTAACAGTTATATAGATTGTGTTTCAACTTCCGGAAACTTAACATCATCATTAAACGGAAATTCTTACACATCAGGCAAAATGGAAATTTTGACAAGAACAAGCAAAACCAATGGAGCTTACTGCCGAATTGAAGACACCTACAACGTAAACAATCAAAGTGTTAGCAGCAACATTTCAGGTTACACCAAAAAATCATTAAGCACTTTAGGGCTTAACAGCACTGTTTACACAAATGCTCGAGAACAACTTGACACAACTTTGAGTGCTTCTCAAAATGTTTATGGTCTTTGTTTTAAATCAACGGCAATCAGCGATGATAACAAAGCTTTAATACCACATGCTTACATCAATGGAAGTCACTTAACAAACTACTATGTCCCACGAAATTGCATTGATTTTAACTTAAGCAAAAGGGGTTTCATTAACTTTTTTGCTGCAACATTAAAAAATTCCACATCATTCTTCTCACTTCATCAGATTCAACGAAATGGAGACACCATTGTCGTTAAAGAAATAAGAAAAATTTATAGACACAAAACTGATGACACAGCAGCTTACATTTATGAGTACTCTGACAGCACAACTACTGGAACAGTAACGTCTGACTATGAGGAACTTTTTGACATGGCTTGGATTACTGACACCAATGAAATAAACGCGCTTCAAAAAGCAATGTATTACTTTGAAATTCCATTGAATGCGGGCGAATATGCTTTGGGTTCAGTTTTAAACGGAAGTGGATCGCACTTAATTTACTTGGACATTGGAACAAGTGCAACATCACTTGATGACGGCACAACATTGGAAACATCAATTACTGGTGTGAACTTTGTGGCAAATGGAGCTTTGACTTCACAAAACCGTGCGGCAACTTTGGATGCCATTACAAGTGACTCTATTGCTGCTGCTGTAATTGTTCTTAAAACTGGATTTTTGGGTGAAATTACTTTTACAAGAACTGATGTAAATGAAAACACAACCATAACATGCACACTTAGCAATGAAAGTTCGGAAGCTTTTGTTGTTTGGACAAAACGGTTAGACAACACATTTGTTGTGGTTGAAACAGAAACATCTTAGTAACGCACAAAAAAATAAAAAATTTGCCTTTTGTGCCTTTAAAAGAGACAAAACATTAAAAAAATGTTTGACATTATTATATTAAATGTGTTAATATAATAACAAACATTAAAATGTTTTCAATGGAGGAATTGTTATGGAAACACAAAACGAGATGACGAAGAGGCAAAAAGCATGGAAAATTACTTCTTTGGTAATAAACATCGTAAGCATAATAATTATGCTTTTTGCAATTTTTATTGTTGTGTCTTCTTTGGTGTCAAAAGATAAAGGCTACACAGTTTATTTTGGAAAAGCCTATGCTGTTGTTCAATCTGATTCAATGGCAGAGGATTTAACAAAATGGGACAATTTTCAAAAAGGTGATGTAATTGCTTTTAAAGTTTTGTCTGATCAAGATAAAGACAACTTGAAAGTTGGTGACGTAATTACATTTTGGGACCACAACCTTGCGGCAACAGATGTTTTGAACACTCACAGAATTGTTGAAATTCAAATTGTTGATGGCAAAAAACAATTTATCACACAAGGAGACAACCACGAAATTTGCCCAGGTCCTGATGCTTCGCCAAGAACACTAAGTGATGTTCAAGGTGTTTATGCAGGAAAATCACCATTTTTTGGACGAATTTTAACATTTTTGCAAAGTAAAACAGGTTTTGCTGTGTTTATTGTTGTTCCATGTGTGTTGATTGTAATTTACTGTTTGACACTTGTTGTGATGAATTTGATGAAATATGCAAAATCAAAAGCAGTTTTGCAACATGAAGATGATGTTGACAAATTAAAAGCAGAATTAAAAGCACAACTTTTGAAAGAAATGGAAGAAAACAAAGGCAAGAAAAAGGAACCTAACACAGAATCTGAAACAAAAGATGATGATAAAAAGGAAGAAAAAGAAAAGCCTGAGAAAAAAAGCAAGGTTAAAGAAAAAAATGATGATGCTAAAGTAGAAGAACAAGAATCAAAACAAGAAAACAAAGAAAGTGAATAATGGCTAAAAAGGTTTGTTGGGCTGATTTGCTGAAAAATTAAGCATTTGCATTTTACAAAAACCTAAGGCAGAAAAAAATATTGTTGGGCTGGAACAAAACTGGTCCAACAATATTTGTAAATAGATATTTTTAAAAATTTGTTTTGGTGATGAAAATGTTGTTTGTCACACAAAAACAAAAAAGGGGAACTAAAATATGATAGAGTTTGCAAAATATTATGTTATGTTTTTAATAAATTTAGGTCAAAATATCGCAAGGTTTTTTGTGGATATATTTAATGCTTTTGCAAATATTTTCACAAGGGATATTCCTAAATATTTTAACGATTTTATGCAAGCAGCACAAAAATTTGATGTGTGGTCTTGGATAGCTTTTGTTATAATATTTTTGCTTTCACTAGTGTTTGTGTTCTTTTTGGGATTTAGACTTGTGCAATTAATTAGAAGATACATCTTTTTTAGAGCAAAAGAAGTTGAAAAAGACCAACTTTTGGAAGAAGTTGCAAAACAAAAAGAAAAAGTTGCAAAACTTACAATTGAAAAGAACCAAATTTATTCAATGAAAATGTCTGGTGGAAAAGTTGCTGATGAAAATGCAAAACTGGGAGAAAAATCAAGTGAAACAACACAAAAAGACGGAAAGAGTGGCAATTTGCCAATTGTTTCAAGGTTTGCCAAACTAACCACTCTTGACAGACAGTATGAACAAAACAATGCTTTGGAATTAACAGAAAATTATGAACAATTAAATTTGAGTCAAATTGTGGACACTTTTGTAAACTATGCAGCATCTCAACACAAACTCTACTACAAAAAAGATGCAATCCGTTGCTTTTTTGCGGGTATGGCAATAACAAAAATTTTGATTTTGGAAGGTATTTCGGGAACAGGTAAAACCAGTTTGCCTTACGCTTTGGGAAAATTCTTTGACCACCCAACAACAATTTGCAGTGTTCAACCATCTTGGCGTGACCGTGGTGATTTGCTTGGATACCTAAATGAATTTACAAAAACATTTAATGAAACAGATTTCTTGGTTTCTTTGTATGAATCAACTTATCGTGAAGACCCATCATTTATTGTTCTTGATGAAATGAACCTTGCCAGAATTGAATATTATTTTGCTGAATTTTTGTCTATTATGGAAATGCCAGACATTAATGAATGGAAAATTGATGTTGTTGCAAATCCAAACGACACAGATCCAAAGCACATTGTAAATGGAAAAATTATGGTTCCACAATCACTTTGGTTTGTTGGAACAGCAAACCAAGATGACTCAACTTTTACAATAACCGACAAAGTTTATGACAGAACAGTTACTCTTGATTTAAACAAACGTGCAGATTACTTTGATGCGCCACTAACTCCAAGCCTTAAAATTACAGCAGATTATTTGGAACGCTTGTTTAAAAAAGCACAAAAAGATTATGAAATTTCAGAAAAGAGCAAACAAGCTCTTACAAAAATTGATGAATACATGGTTAAAAACTTTAAAGTTACATTTGGAAACCGTATTTTAAAACAAATCTACAATTTTGTTCCAGTTTACATTGCTTGTGGAGGAACTGAGGAAGAAGCCATCGACTTTATGCTAATGAGCAAAATCTTTAGAAAACTTTCTGGAATTAACTTAATATTCCTTAAAAAAGAACTTAATTCATTAATCACTCTTTTGGACAGTTTGTTTGGAAAAGGACGCCTTGTTAAAAGTGAAGAATACATCAAAGATTTGATTAGGAAGGTGTGATATGAATGTTGATGATAAAAGCTCACCAAATGAAAAAGTTTTGGAAAACAACAATGAAATTAATGATGATTTTGCGCTTAGCATGAACAAATATGAATTAATGTCAAAATATGACAACATGCAAAATGTTGACATTTCAAAAATCACAAAGTATATCAGTGAAAAATACTCAACAGAACACAATGACAAATTGTTTGAATGTTTGCTTGAGGCCATAAAACAAGGAAACAACAAGCTTGTTCAACACATGCTTGAACAAACATTAATCATAAAAACTGATTGGGTTGATGCAATTCAAGATGGAATTTTTACCATAGAAAAAATTGTGTCAAGGCCAAAACTTTCCATAAAAGATGAAAGAGAACTTGTTAAGGTTGAAAGAGCAAAAAGGGTTGATTCGGTTGCTGTAAGGCATCTTTCAACACATTCGCAATACATTAAGGTGATTAAAGATGATGGCTTTGTTGTTCCGTCAAACATCATGACAAGAAATTTGGAAGAAGAAAAAGCAATTTATGAAAATCGTTTTTTGTTTGCTCTTCTTCAAAGAATGAAATCATTTTTACACAAAAGATACGATGTTATTGTTCAATATTTAAAAGTTAAAGACAACAATGCACTTGCTTACACATCGTCTTTTAAATATGGGAAAGCACAAATTGATTGCAGACTTAATGTTAGTGTAAAAATTGACAAAGAGTTAGAAGGCACAAAAGCCAAAACAAAAGAGTTGATTGAAAAACTTGATTTTCTTAAAAAGCAAATAACAGCGCTTGAACTAACACCATTTATGCAAACAATGAAAAAAGCAAAATTGGTTCATCCGCCAATTCAAAGAACAAACATTTTGTCAACAAATCCAGAATACTCAAAGTGTTATGTTTTGTGGACAAAACTTTCAACTTACAGCACAGTTGGTTTTTCTGTGGATGCTGTTGAAAAACAACTTCCATTTGATGAAAATTATTTTCAGGATTTAACAAAAATTGTTGCAACATCAGCTCAAGTTATGCTTGTGAACAACAAAGTTAGAGAAGCATTTTATGCAGAAGTAAATCCAACGAAAAGCATTGAAAAAGAATTTAAGGTTGCCAAAAACACCAGTTTGCTTACAAATGTTTTTAGTGGAAAGCAAGCAAATTTAAAAGATATCAGTGATTTTTACTACGAAAAAATGAAAGCAATGATTTTACATTTGAGTGATTTGGCGGACGCTTTGTCGGTAACTTCAGAAAATGAAATACCAAAAAAAGCAATGCTTAAAACAATTTATGGTCAAGTTCAAAACATTAACAACGAAATGTTTGACGACATCTTAAAACTTGAATGTTTGGAAAATGATCAACAAGAAACTGACAGTTTGCGAGCAAAATTAAGAGTTCAAAAAAAATTGTGTGAACGCTATCAGCAACTAACGCAATTAAAACAAATTGAAGCACAAAAAGCTGAAAAACAAGAAAAAGTGCAACAACGAAAACTACAGATTCTTGCCGCAAAGTTAGAAAAACAAAAAGAAGCAAAGCTTTTGCAAGCAAAAAAAGAAGCTATGATACAAACTACCACGCCACAGGAGACTCATACTACAGGCATTTTGGGTG